>NZ_VPBP01000016.1:0-74166 GCF_013418685.1 Acinetobacter sp. YH12129 | reverse complement strand
ATTAGCGCAAGGTCCGAAGATCCCCTGCTTTCTCCCGTAGGACGTATGCGGTATTAGCATCCCTTTCGAAATGTTGTCCCCCACTAATAGGCAGATTCCTAAGCATTACTCACCCGTCCGCCGCTAGGTCCAGTAGCAAGCTACCTTCCCCCGCTCGACTTGCATGTGTTAAGCCTGCCGCCAGCGTTCAATCTGAGCCATGATCAAACTCTTCAGTTTAAAATCAATAGTACTTAAAGGCTACCAATCTTGGCTCATCAATTACTGACAAAAATTTGCTCAAATAAACTTCGAGTAATTTCTACCATCAATCAATGAAAATAATTTCGATCGATCAATCAGTAAAAATCCACACAAGTTGTTCTTCATAATCTCTTAATGATCTTCTTACTGGTTCGTCACCAGCAAGCTAGGTCGGCTATATTACTCTTTATTTCTAAAGAGTCAACCGGTAATTCAAATTATTTTAAACTTATCAAATAAAACCTAACTTAATCAATTCAACCAAGTCATTGTTTTATCAGAAGTTTTAATCTTCATCACCGCCGATGGATGTGCATTCTACAGCATTTCACATCCGTTGCAACACCTTTTTTAAAATAATTATTTTGAGCGCACATTTTTCACTCAAATTACATTTTTTCATTCATATTTTGATCAAATTTGGTTTAATAGTAATAAATCAGGATTATTTGAACGTTTTTACTTATTATACGGCAAACATTTTGCCGTGCTAAAAGCGTCAGGACTATATATGCGCCAAACTTCTTTTTTATATGCAGGATTATTGTCACTTGTCGTAACAACACCTGTATTTGCAAATGACGAGTCTTCAGCACCTGTTGCTCAAGACTCAGAAGCTGCCAATAAATCAAAAACACAACAACTTGCGCATGCGGCGATGGTCAAGTCATCTGAAGTTGCAAAAAAATTATCTGTAAATGCAAATGCAGCACAATCAGAAGAAGATAAAGACCCTTTCCAACCGATCAACCGGAAAGTTTACGCATTTAATGATTATTTAGATGTCCACATTGCCCGCCCTGCTGCTGTGCAATATGTAGCAAAAACTCCAAAGGATATTCGTGAATCTTATCGTTTATTCCGTAAAAATTTGGGCGAACCGTGGAATGCGTTTAACCAACTCATCCAAGGACGACCGACACGTGCCGCAAAAAGTCTGGGGCGTTTTACTGTTAATACACTGACAACTTTAGGCTTTGCTGACCCTGCAAGCCGTCTAGGTCTAGAAACAGAAGATGAAAACTTTGGCGCGACTTTAGGTTATTACGGTATTCCTTCTGGTCCTTATATTGTTCTACCAGTGCTTGGTCCAAGCACATTGCGCCAAACCGTCGGTCTAGCAGTAGATAGTCAAGGACGTCCACAGAAATATATGCTTGATGGTCATGATGTGGCGTATTGGTCTGAGCAAACTTTACGTGGAATCGATACTCGCGCTCAATTACTGGATATTGAAGGTGTATTACAAGGCGATAAATATGCTCAAATTCGCGACATCTATTTACAACGCCTGAATTATTCAATTTCTGAGAAAAAAGGGATCGCTGAAGAAAACTTATTTATTGATGAAGAAGATGACGATATTGATGAATCTGAAGATAATTCAACAGATGTTTCATCTGATGATTCTACCGATTTCATTGATGACAGCAGTTCAGATGATACCGACACGGTAACAACTGAATAAATAAAATTTTTCAATTGGCTGGTGTGGTTTTTCCCTCCAGCCATCATTAGCTTGCTATAGTACACTTATTGTCTATCGAAGGATTCATCTAATTCTTTATGTATTTCATTCAACCTACTCGTGATATTCCATATTTAGATCAGGTACTTGATGCGCTTCCTAGCGTACAAATGATTAACATTGAAGATCTAGACTTGTATGATCCAACGATCATTGCAATTGCTGATGTTGCCGACTTTTTAAATCACCAATGGACACTTCCTACCATTGTGCTCGCTTTTGAGCATGAGGGCGCTGCATTGGCTCAAGCGTGGCAACAAGGTGCTTTAGCAGGATGGGTGTGGGACCATATTCCAACCAACCTTCAGGTGGCACTCACTAAAATTGATGCGCAATACAAACGCAATCAAGACAGCCGTGATCTCCCTTCTGCTGCAGATTTGCAAAAACGTTTACTGCCCAACCCGATTGAACTCCACAACTATAAAATTGAAACATTCTTCCAGCCTTCAGCCTATTTATCCGGTGATTGGTACGATTACTGGAAAATCAGCGATAAAGAAATCATGTTTTATCTTGCAGATGTATCTGGTCATGGGGTGACGAGTAGTTTACTGACCTCTTGGATGGCTGCTTTCCACGGTCGTTCAAAAACCCCGAGAGAACTCATCAAAAAGCTCAATGGCATGTTGGTTCAAGAAAATATTGAAAAGCACATTACCATGATTGCGGGGATACTCAATCTCGATACGCATGTCTTGAAATGGTCTAGTGCAGGCCATTATCCGCCGGCCATTTTATTTGAACCCGGTCTTCCCGCACGAATTTTAAATACCAGCAGCTTCCCACTCGGCTTAACTGAAGATCTAGAAGTTGAAGAGTTTGAATTTACCTTAAATCGTTATTCTCGCTTTGTAATTTGCTCGGATGGCGCACTTGAACCTTTTGACGGTGGATTGAATGAACAGCTAGGTCAATTGGTTTATCACTTGCAAAATCAATCATTTCAAGCACCAGACCATGTTGCTGACGACATTGCCATCCTAAGTTTACGTCGAATCAATTAATCACGAAATCAATCACTTAAACCGAATACGACTTTCTGATCATACTCGGCTACTTGAGTAAGCTGTGCCCCTATGGGATAATTTACTATCCTTCTCTGCAAATGGCATTTATATGTCAACAGGTCATGTTGAATATGCAAGCTTGAACGGAACGCATATTTTTAAGCTTATTGGCGAAGTGCGTGCCCAATCTTGTATTAGTCTAGACAAGTTATTAAACAAAATTGAACAGCAACAAAATGTCGTCGGTGCAATCGTTGATTTAACCCAAACGACATTTATCGATAGTACTGTTCTTGGCATTTTGGCGAAACTGGGTTTGAAGCTCAAACAAGTTCACCAAATCCAAGCGGTAATGTTGTCTACAAACTCTGATATCACAACGCTTGCCAATAGCATGGGTTTAGGTCAGGTGTTTGTTATTTTGAATTATTGTGGTGATCCAAGTGTATGCACTCGCGCACTTATGGAAGAACACATTACCCATAGCAATATGCTGAATACGGTTTTAGATGCACACAAAACGCTGATGAAACTAAATGATAGCAACCAAAATATGTTTGAGCCTTTGGTCAAACAACTGCAAAAAGAGCAGGATAATCTAGAGCAACCCAAGCAGCAAAATGTCTAATTTAGGTTAATCACAGCAGAGACCCTCTTCGCATGACTTTACTTTCCGTTGCACAAATGAATTCTCAAAATGACATTGAAGATAACTTCAAAGTGATCGAGTCATTGATGCAACAATGTCAGGCTCAAGGTGCGAGTCTCATTGTATTTCCTGAAAATTTTGTCTGCTTTGCCGCAGGTAAACAACGCGAAACCGCGGCGCAATTTGAAAGTATTCAGCAGCGACTAGAACAACTCGCACATCGTTATCAACTTTGGATTGTTGCGGGCACACTCCCATGCCCTTATCGTCCAGATGGTTCAATCATTCAAGATGGCCGTGTCCGTACTGTTAGCCTGTGTATCAGCCCTGAACGTACCGAAGCACGTTATGACAAAATTCATTTATTTGATGTACAAGTCGGTGATGCTGTCGGTGGATATCAGGAATCTCAATTTTTTGAACCGGGAACAGATGTCGTCGTTGCAAAAACACCTTTCGGCAATATTGGACTAATGGTGTGCTATGACTTGCGCTTTCCTGAACTTGCACTCACTTTACGCAGCCAAGGTGCAAATATACTGACTGCGCCTGCAGCATTTACCTACACCACTGGTCAAATGCATTGGCAATTACTGCTACAAGCACGTGCGATGGATAGCCAATGTGAGGTTTTAGGAGCTGCGCAACAAGGCTGGCATGGTGAAAAACGCCAAACTTGGGGTCATGCCGGCGCAAGCAATAGTCGTGGCCAAATTTTAGATATCATTACTAGCGAAGGAGCTGGCTTGATTACTGTTCCTTTTGACCTTGCCGAGCAAGAAGCTGTTCGTACTTCCATGCCTTTAATGCAGCATCGTAAAATTATTAATTTCTAATTCAATTCAGCTTTATACCGCAATTTTTTCTTCTATAAAAATTACAAAATCACTGCTTATTCTTTCGTCAAAATCCCACACGATAACAGCTCAATTCAATTCACAGGGATCATAACAATGCCTTTAGAAAAAGCGGTCTATACAGCAAAAGCAAAAGCAACCGGTGGACGTGATGGACGGGCTACCTCATCCGATGGAATTTTGGATGTTCAATTAGCAGTACCTAAAGAAATGGGTGGACCAGGTGGTGGCACCAACCCGGAACAACTTTTTGCAGCAGGTTATTCAGCGTGTTTTTTAGGTGCGATGAAATTTGTTGCCAACCGCGATAAATTAAATATATCTCAAGATGCCTATATTGAAGGTGAAGTTGGTATTGGTCCGATCCCGACCGGTTTCGGTATTGAAGTGACCTTAAATATTCATTTAGAAGGGATGGATCAGGCAGAAGCCCAAAAACTGGTCGATGCTGCACATATTGTCTGCCCTTATTCCAATGCAACACGTGGCAATATCAATGTAACGTTAAATGCGATTACCTGATGAACTCCTACCCTAAAACAAAATGTTTTAGGGTAGCTTCCTAAATTATCAAAATAAATTTTATAAAAAATATAGCCTTATATTTCAAACATAAATAAGATAAGACGAATAATTAAAACCGAGTTTATAAGAAATGTCTGCGTTATTTTATGTATGGGATGCTGAACAGCATCATTTTCAAACAACAATTTCTACATTAGAACAGGCAGAATATTTTGCAACCAATCCTCAAGATTTAGGTTTTACAGAAAATCTGAAAAATTGGCTCATTGAAGTTGAAAGTATTGTGACTAATCCTGAACTTGCAGAAAATTTCGATGAAGAAATTATCCAGTTCTTTAGTAATGTAAAGGGCTTCTTTAACTTTTCTACGAATGTTTTTGTGATTGAATATTTGCAGGAAAAAAGTAAATACCTTTATAAAATATTGGTCGAAACATTGCGCAAGCATAATCTCGTTGCTTTTGATGCAAAGCATTATGTGTTTTTCAGTCGGGATGTTATTTTTCCTGACCAAAAAAGCATTGAGCAAATGTTGAATGCCGTTCAAGCAGTGACTAAAGAACAGTTATTACAATTTAAAGCAGTTCCATCAAATAGTGATAAATTGAGTAGATTCGCTTACCAATGGTTAGAGTCAAATTATAATAAATTAAAATTTACAAAAATAGAAAAAAAGCATCAATATCCTACTTCAGATAATCTCTATAGGGATATAAATTCAAATATATATGAAAGTATTTTTATTCTATGTTCAAGAAAAAAAATGTTCTTGCTTATAGTGAATTAAGTTTGGCAAGTTACGTACAAGTTACACTAGATAAAGCAATCAAAATATTTAGAACACACCACATAAATGATAAAACCCTACAATATTTTCCAAATATTCATGGTATTGAGGGCGAGGCTAGCCATTTTAATAATCCCAAAGAACTACAACATATATTAAATCAGCTCTATGACTTTTTAATTTATGATGCAGAAAAACATAAAGATATAGAAACATTAAACCAATGGCTGAATCATGGAGATGAAAAAGAATATATTACAGGGCTAGGTGCTATCTCTCGTTTAGTCTTGGCGAAGCATGTTAATGATCCTTTATATAATCAATTGGTACAGGAAGCTTTACCCTATGTAAATAGAAATAAATTTTATAAGAATATGACTTTAGATCAATTCTATGAAAGATTAGAAATGGAAATAAAAGAGATTTTAGAAAAATAAGCTAATTTCATACCTACCAAAATATAAGATGCACTTTATAAGTACATCTTATATTTAAAAATTACAGAAAAACTCTCTACTCCGCCGCTTCATTGGTGACTCGAAGCACTTCTTCCAATGTGGTTTTACCGGCCAACACTTTGCGCAAACCATCATCCCGAATAGAACCCGACTGTTTACGCGCATAGGTTTCAATTTCATATTCCGCAGCATTGCCATGCACTAGACGGCGCATTTGATCATCGACCGGGACAATTTCATAAATGGCAGTACGCCCGATAAATCCGGTATGTGAACAGTGCTCACAACCTTTGGGTTGCGGTAACTTCAGTTCAGTGCCGACATCTAAATGGCGGAAAATTTCTGTTTCAAAAGCATCCGCTTCATGCCATGTTGCACAACGTGGACATAAGGTACGAACCAAGCGCTGGGCAATCACACCAATTAAAGAACTGGCAAGTAAAAACGGCTCAATCCCCATGTCTTTAAGACGGGTCACTGCACCAATCGCTGTATTGGTATGCAGCGTTGAAAGTACCAAATGGCCTGTTAATGACGCTTGTACTGCAATTTCAGCAGTTTCTAAATCACGAATCTCCCCGACCATCACCACATCTGGGTCTTGTCGAAGCATGGCTTTTAATGCACGAGCAAAGGTCATATCCACTTTGGTATTGACCTGTGTCTGCCCGATCCCTTCAAGTTGATACTCAATTGGATCTTCAGCAGTCAATATATTTTTTGAACCATCATTTAGATCAGACAATGCCGCATATAAGGTTGTGGTTTTACCCGAACCCGTTGGTCCCGTAACTAAAATAATGCCATGCGGACGATGTACCAGTTGTTTCAATCGATCATAGTCATGCTGCATCAAGCCCAAATGGGTCATGTTTAAACGCCCAGCTTGTTTATCGAGTAAACGCATCACCACACGTTCACCATAGGAAGATGGTAAGGTTGATACACGAACATCAACTTCTCGGCCCGCCAAACGTAGTGAAATACGACCATCTTGTGGAATTCGCTTTTCTGCAATATCGAGTTTGGCCATGACTTTGATCCGTGACACCAACAATGGCGCAAGTTCACGACGTGGCTGCACAATTTCACGTAACTGACCATCGACACGTAAGCGGACAGACAGCTTTTTTTCAAAAGATTCGATATGAATATCTGAAGCTCCAACACGAATTGCTTCCGACAATAAAGCATTGATTAAGCGTACAATCGGCGCATCATCTTCCTGATCCATCAAATCTTCAGCTTCTGGCACAGAGTCCGCAAGGCTAAGTAAATCAGGATGATCTTCCAGACCCGCTGCCACTTGTTGAGACTCACCGGTGTCTCCGGCAAAGCTTGCACTGAGTAATTGATTAAACTCTTGCTCACTACATAATTGATATTGTGCAGGATGCCCTAAATAGCGACGTGCTTCTTGCAAAGCCAGTAGTGGCGTGCTGTCACGACGCACAATAAAAGCTTGATCACCCTCATATCGAAGCAATACGCCATGACGTTTGGCAAAACTATATGGTATTTGTAATTGTTTAAGTACTTGCATCACGCATTATAATGATGAAAAAAGTTGTTTTGAGTGTACTCTAAGCATCTGACAGCGTGAAGTCTGTTTTTAGGATTTATCAGGACAAGGGATATACGCATTGCCATTAGAAAATGATTTGACTGAAAAGGAATCCCCAAAACGTAAATGGTGGGGGGAATATCAATTTGAACTGAATCACCCGCGCAGTTGGCAGTTTGGGTCTTTATTGTTCCGTGTAACGCGCGGCATGCAAGAGTGGCGTATGGAATACCATCGCCCGACCTTTCAGTTTGACTATGAGCAGCAATGGCATCTGATTCAAGACCCTGAATTTGGTTTTCCACAACCCATTAAAATGGAACGCTATATGTTCCGCCAGACGCATGACAAAATTCAAATCATGCCACGTTTGGCCGATCGGTCTGTGGTGATTAAACCAGTCGATCCGATTTATATTCCAGCTGGACAGCGCGGAACGCTATATATCAGCACACCGCTTTGGATTGCTGGTTTTGTCGAAGGTCTTAGAGAACCCTTGTTTGATATACCTGTTATTCTACCAAAAGATACCTGGTTTGGTCCGAATCATCGAATGGGTGAAATTTGCTATGCCACAGCAGTTGATGGTCGTACAGAACTTAAACAACTCAAACCTCGTGCTTTTCGTGCTGTAACCCCTATTGAGTTTCATAACGTGAGTAATCAACAGATTCGCTTTGACCGTATGAATGTCCCTGTACCGGCTTTGCCATTATTTTATAGTGAAAGTACAGGACGTTTATGGACTTCACAAATTCGGGTCGTGCATGAGGGTCATGACAAACCGCCGCGGGTCAAAATTGAAAACCGTACACCGCCACAAGCAGGTGACGTGATTTATCTGCATCCGCCACGCGAGTCAGCCAATGTGCTGTTCAATATGTTTGATTCATTTTTCTAACGGTGAGCCATGGCAGATTTAAATATTTCGACAGAAATTACCAGCAGCCTAAAAGGAATGGTCGCCAATCTCAATACTGATCGGCTGACAGAATTATTGGTGGCCGTTTTACTGGCAGTCATCGGCTTTCTGATTGCACGTTTTATCTCAAACACCTTTATCCGCACTGTAGGTATGCGTTTCAATGCCCATCAGCAGTTGGTTTGGCGTCGCGGGATTTTCTATTTCATCTTTATCATCTTTGTGATGGCCAGTTTAAAAGAAGCCGGCTTTAAACTCAGCGTCTTCTTGGGTGCAGCAGGTATTTTAACGGTCGCACTGGGTTTTGCCTCGCAAACGTCCGCATCCAACCTGATCAGCGGGATGTTCTTGATCGGTGAAGGGTCTTTTGAGGTTGGTGATACCATTCAATTGACACTGATTCGTGGGCATACCATTGAAGGTGAAGTGATCTCGATTGATTTGTTGTCGGTCAAATTACTTACGCAGGACAATGTCTATGTTCGTTTGCCAAATGAACAACTGATTCGGGCACCTGTACATAACCTGTCTAAGTTTCCAATACGGCGAATTCCAATTACCCTTGCGATTAACTTTCATGAAGACATCATCAAAGTCCGCGAAGTTCTATTAGATGCCGTTAGTAAATATCCATTGGTCTTGGCCGACCCTAAACCTGCCGTGACCGTCACTGCCTTTCGTGAATCTTCCATTGAGCTGCTTTTTGCCATTTGGTGTCAAAGAGAGAATTTCCTAAAAGTCCGTGATGAGATGCAAGAACGGATTCGTAATGCCTTTGTGGAAAATAAAATTGAAATTCCTGTACCGAAAATGGGTTTTGTTGACCACCCGCTTTCTACACAAGCAAGCGATGCCGACGTCGATCAATATGCCAATGCACAAGAGATTCAACGAGAACCTCAACTCAAATAATGGTCTATCGACTTGATATGAAAGGCCCTGCATATCTTCAAATGTGCAGGTTTTTTTTATCATGTACTTTTATAGCCATCGACCTGTATAGCTTAGTGATCTCGTACCTTTAAGAATTTCATCATGGTTCAACCTTGTCATTCGGCATGGGTGCAATATAGGCAATCAAAAGCATGGCAAAACCTGCCGCCATAAATGAAATCACTCGCATGAGTGTGCCGACATGAGATAAATCCAGCAAAACCAATTTCAAAGTGACCAAGACCAAAATACTGCCGCCGAGCAGCCAAACTGAACGTAATTGGCGCTGAGTGGCAAAGCGCATACTCACCAAAGCCAATAACACCCACAGCACAGTAAAACTCAGTTGAACGGTCGCATCGCTCCAAATGTCTAAACTGTTATAAGGCGTATCCAGATACCTATGTAAGGCACGAAGCACGACATAGCTACTTAACCAAAGTAGCCCAAGGACACTCAACACGGCAGCCAAGCTACGATCTAAACCAGCTTTTAACTGTTGATTCAACATCCATAAAAAAGCCGCTAACAACAGCAAACTCACTGCATCAAAAGGATTCAGTATCGGCAAGATATATCCCACAAAGGCTTGCTGACTAAATAATTGCGAACTGATGATCCAACTTAAAGCCAAAAACAAACTGCTACGCGCTTGCCAAAACATTTTCCAGACCGGTTGCTGCGCTTGCCAATAACACCATGCACAAAATATCAGCGGCAAAATTACCACACTGATATACGGCATACTGGGTATCAGCGTCAGACTGGTCCACGCCAAGCTACTCAAAATTCCGAGACTGACCCATTCTTTTTCTTCACGCACACCGAGTAATGGTCGTAGCCAAAGCAGCGTCAAGCTCAGCCCAGCGAATGCAAAATAAATCTGCTCCATCGTTGAATGCCAAATTAACTGACCGTTCTCACTCACTGAAATGACTTGGTACAGCCCCATCACATAAACAGGCACTAGACCCGTCCACTTAATGATGGACCAACTCCACGAAGCTTTTCGCTTTAACAAGCCTTCATTTACCAACAGATAGGCCACACTGACGATCAATAGACTCAAGGCCAATTGATGGCTAGTCTGCAACCAATCTAAGAGCAACATGATGAACATGGTGGTTGCTGAGAGCATTTGCACACATTGAAAGGCAATACTCGAACTTGAAAGCTGTTTATGAAATGCAGGAACAGCATGCGTCACGATAATGGCCGCCAAATAGCTCAAACACACGCCCCAATACATCTGTGCAGGGAAATGTGGCAGTTGAACCAAATAATACAGACTTGAACAACCCGCCATCACCAAGAGCGCCATGCCTAAATAACGGCTGATATTGGACTGCTTGTATAGGGCATATATAAATATCAATGCTCCTTCAACTGCCCAACCGACCACACTCCACTGCTCTTTCAATACTATCGGTGGAATCAATGCCAAGAAAATTAAGGTCAAACTCAAATAACTTTGTGCAATCAGTGGGATCACAGCACTACGTTTACTGATGCTATACAGTGCGGCAAAAAGCGCTGCGAATAGCAAGCTATATCCCGCCTGCCATACGGTTTCCTCAAAATACATCAAGTACAATGCCAGATAAGCAAGCACTGGCGAAGCAAATATCAGTGCAATATCCAAGGCTGGTTTGAGCTGAAAATGCGCAAGATCCTGTTTTGCCAATAACTGACTAAAACGAAAACCGAGCCAAATAAAAATCGCAGCGTGAGCTAAAACCAACACGCTCATCATCTGACGTTCGGTGGTGTATCCGTGGTAAAAAGCATATCCACCACCCATAATCACCGTCATCAAAAATGCGATTTGATTCAGATATTTCCACGGTCTTAAAGTACTCATGACTGCAACAGCCAGATTAATTACAAGATAATAGGCAATAAATTCCGTTGCAGTTGCATCACGAACAGGCAAGGTAAATGGCACAAGATAGGCGATCAGCATTGCCATAATTGCCAGTTCTACCGACTGTTGTTTCAGACTGAGCCAAATCGTCAATGCCATAAGTGCAGCATACAGTAGACAAGCTATGCCAAAGCCCGGAATCACGGCATTGTAATAGGCAAAAAATAAAGTCAAAAACAGCGCTGCAAGACCTAGACCTTCTAGAGCCAAGGCAAAACTGCGGTTTTTGGTTTGCAGCCAAAAACCCAGTCCGACAACACCAGCACTGCTCAAACTCACAATCAGCAATTTCATGGCCAAGCTTAGTTGCCAATGCTCTGTGGCAAATCTAAGTAATAACACCACGCCAATCACCAAGACCAGTACCGCCACTTTCAACACGGGATTACCTTGAAAAAGCCATTGCTGAATTTGATTAGATAGATTTGGCGCAATCTTGGATGGTGTATTAGAAGGTGTTGAATTGAATGGTGTCTGATGTCTAGCTTTACCAATTTCCGTCGCGGGATGTACAGATGGTGTATCGTCAGAATCAAAATTTTCAGGACGGTCTATTGTCGACGCTGATATTGAAGTAGCTGCATGAATCGATTGCGACTGGAGCGCACGTCCTTGCAATAAATGCAGCTGATGTTCCAATCGTTTCAGCCAACGCAGAAAAAAATAAACCCACAGGCTAATCCCAATCGCAACCAAGTATCCCAGTTCTGTTAACAGCCCAACGACCGTTAATAACGATGCAATATATAACGGAACCTTTGATGTCACTTGGAATGGTTGTTTTGATGAACTCAGTGCATCAGCGCCGTGCTGTAAATCATCGACATAATTCATCAAACTGAGCATAAAACCAATGCCGCTGATATAACTCAAGATACGGATGTCTAAGTACCATGCCCCGATCCCTACCATAATCAGCGACATCAACCAAATCATCTTGAGTTCATTATTCTGTTTCAGCATACCTGCTTCGTCATTTTCCTGAATGTTTTGATGATACATGAGCCCGACGGATGGATTAAAACTATTCATCAGTGATTCGGTAAGTTACATATACAATCTAGACTCTGCGTGCGGGCAAAAAATCACGTACAATAAAACCGTTTTTAGGATTAGGAAATTATCAATGCCACCATTTGTCTTGGTCGATGGCTCATACTTTTTATTTCGTGCTTACCATGCACTGCCACCATTAACCACTTCAACCGGTTTGCATACCAATGCAATCCGAGGTGCCATTTCTGCCATCCAAAAATTAATGCGTCGTATTCAACCGACGCATATGGCCGTTATTTTCGATACACCTGAACCAACCTTCCGTCATGAATTGTCCCCAATTTATAAGGGTGACCGTCCAAGTATGCCCGAAGAATTATCACAACAAATTCCATATCTTCATGCATTAATTCGTGCTCTAGGGATTCCGCTGCATATGTTGCCGGGCGCTGAGGCCGATGACATTATCGGAACTTTAGCCAAACGCGCTGAAGCAGCCGGTCATCAAGTTTTGATCTCCACCGGTGACAAAGACATGGCGCAGCTCGTTACTGAGCGTGTCACTTTAGAAGACAGCTTCAAAGACAAACCGATGGACGTTCAAGGCGTTTTTGAAAAATTTGGGGTGTGGCCGAATCAAATCATTGACTACCTCACGCTGATGGGCGACGCCTCTGACGGCATTCGTGGTGTGCCCGGTGTTGGCGCAAAAACAGCAGCAAAACTTTTAACCGAGTACGGTTCGATTGGCGGCATTTTAGAAAATGTTGACAGTATTAAAGGTAAAGTCGGTCAAAACATTAAGGACAATGTCGAAGGGATTACTCTTGACCACCAACTGGCGAGCATTGTTTGCGACCTCGACATGGGCCTTAAATACGAAGATCTGAAACTTGCCGATCCAAATATTCCAGCACTGCGTGATTTATATACGGAACTAGAATTCCGTAACCAACTGCAGTCATTAGATCATCCGAACAACCCCAATGGTGCAACCTACAAACAAGCAGCCAAAGCCATCAACACCAAGGCGACTGTAGCCAATGCACCTGAAGTTGAAGATCAAGCGGACAAAACCAGTGTTGATGACTTACTTGGTGAAGCACGTTATCACACGGTATTGACTCAAGAAGATTGGGATGTGTTATTTAAACGTCTAAATACTGAAAAGCGTTTTGCCTTTGATACTGAAACCACTAGCCTCGACTACCGCGTGGCACAGATTGTGGGTTTCTCGGTGGCTTTAGATGCACATGATGCCTATTACGTGCCGCTTGCGCATGATTATGAAGGTGCGCCGAAACAACTTGATCGCGACACGATCCTGAATCAACTCAAACCTTTACTTGAAGATAATGACGTACAAAAAATTGGTCATCATCTCAAATATGATGCACATGTCTTAGAAAATCATGGTATTCATTTGGCAGGTTGGTATTTCGATACCATGTTGGCCTCTTATGTCCTCAACTCTGTGGCAACTCGTCATGGAATGGATGACGTCGCGCGTTTGTATTTAAGTCATCTCACAACGACGTTCGAACAAGTGGCGGGCAAAGGTGCAAAACAAAAGACCTTTAACCAAATTGAGCTTGAAACTGCAGCCCATTATGCCGCAGAAGATGCCCATGTGACCTATCGTCTGTATGAAGTACTCGATAAAAAGTTACAAGCCCATCCGGAACTGATCAATATTTTGCACAATATTGAAATGCCGGTTGCCCGTGTTCTAACCTCTATGGAAGAAAACGGCATTGAGCTAGATATGAACTTCCTCGACCAACTCGGTGTGGAATTTGCCAATACCATTCAAAATTTAGAAACAGAAATTACCGATCTTGCGGGTCAAAGCTTCAATGTCAGCTCACCTAAACAAGTGGGTGAGATTCTGTTTGATAAATTAGGTTTAAAAGGCGGTAAGAAGACCTCTACAGGTCAGTACAGTACCAGTGAAAGTGTCTTAGAAAAAATCGACCATCCGATTACCGACTTAATTTTGGAATATCGTGGTCTCTCTAAACTGAAAAGCACTTATACCGATGGTCTGTTAAAACAAGTGAATAATGACACACATCGTGTGCATACCAGTTACCACCAAGCTTTAACGGCTACAGGTCGTCTGTCATCTACCGATCCAAACTTACAGAACATTCCTGTCCGTGAAGATATTGGACGTCAAATCCGTAAAGCCTTTATTGCACCTGAAGGTCGCATTTTACTGGCAGCCGATTACTCGCAAATCGAATTACGTTTAATGGCGCATTTCTCGCAAGATCATGCATTGGTCGATGCTTTTAATCATGGACAAGACGTACATAAACGTACTGCGGCAGAAGTTTTGGGCATTCCACTCGATGAAGTGACCAGCAACCAACGTCGTCAAGCCAAAGCGGTGAACTTCGGCCTGCTCTATGGTATGTCTGAATTTGGTTTGACCCGTCAGTTGGGTTTCACTCGAGAAGAGTCGCGTAACTATATTGGTAAATACTTCCAACGCTACCCTGGTGTTTTGGAATATATGGAACGTACTCGCCAAGTTGCACGTGAACAAGGTTTTGTGGAAACCATTTTAGGTCGTCGTCTGTATACACCAGACATTATGGCGAGCAACAAAATGGTGAAACAAGGCGCTGAACGTGCAGCGATCAATGCACCACTACAAGGTTCTGCGGCAGATATTATTAAATTGGCTATGATTGCAGTCGATAAAATCTTACCGAAAGATCAAGCCAAAATGTTACTGCAAGTACACGATGAATTGGTATTTGAAGTTGATGCTGCAATTGCCGATGAACTCTCTGCCCAACTGGCTGAAGTCATGCAGTCTGTGTTGAAAATTTCCGTTCCACTGATTGTGGAAGTCGGTCAAGGTAATAACTGGGACGAAGCACACTAATTCATTCACGTTCATTCACGCCTTTCTCCCTCTAAGAGGAAGGTTGGGATAGAGGTGAGATATTTCTACTAACTAAGAAATTTCTTGTTTTACACCTCATTTTAAATCCACAAAAAAAGGACGCCTCGGCGTCCTTTTTAATTTAACTCGTCTTAGCTCAGATTAAAGACCAGTCAATAATGCAATTGCGACTTGCTTCATAATGGTTTCCGCAACCAACAATGCCAAAATCGCAAAAATTGGCGACAAGTCAATCATCCCCATATTTGGAAGAATACGGCGGAATGGTGCAAGTAGCGGTTCCGCCAGCTCTTGAACCACTTCAATATAAGGCGAACGTGACTGACTAAACATCACGACCCAACTCAAAATAATCGATGCAAAAATTAAGTAACGACAGAAACGGATTAAATCCTGAATCATGGTCACAAAGGTCATAATGATCAAATGGAATGGACTATTCACCGCCACTCCAGACAAATACATCAAACCAAACATTTTTAACAAATACAGAATCACCACCAACACCAAAGCTGCAGTATTCACTCGACCTTTGGCCAAAGTTGGGAAAATTCGGCTAAAGATATCGACAATTTTTGTTGCTTTTGCTGTTGCCAAAACCACAGGGTTATATGGACTCACGGCAGCAAGCTGCATTAAAAAACGGAAAAATACGAGCAAAATTGCAACGTTAATAATGATTCCAAAAATTTGAGCAGAGCCCATACTTGAACTTTCCTAAATCAAATCGAATTATTTGGTGCTTTCGCTTAACTCTTGTGCCAACTCTTGGCTACGCTTTTGCGCTGCGGCTAAAGCAGCCTGAATATTTTGTGAAATTTGAGCACGATCAAACACTTCAATCGCGGCTTGTGTTGTACCGTTTGGAGAGGTTACATTTTTACGTAACTCCGCAGGACTATTGGCACTGGTAATTGCCATTTGTGCGGCACCTAATGCAGTTTGCAAGGTTAGCGCTGTAGCTACCTTTTCATCCAAGCCCATGTTTTTACCTGCACGGATCATACTTTCCATCATATAGAAAAAGTATGCAGGACCTGAGCCAGAAACTGCTGTTACCGCATCAATTTGCGCTTCTGAGTTTACCCAAAGTGTTAAACCCGTTGAAGCCAAAACTTGACTTGCAAGATCACGATCTTCAGCTGAAACCGCTTCACCTGCATATAAGCCATGCGCACCGGTTTGAACTAAAGCCGGTGTATTTGGCATGACACGAACAATACGCTCTGTGCCTAATAGTTTTGAAATCGTTGCAATTTCTGCACCTGCAACAATTGAAATCACCAACTTCCCTTCTAGCAAACCTTGTAATGGTGCCAAAACTTTTGCCAACACCTGAGGTTTAACCGCAAAAAGAACAATGTCAGCATCTCGAATTGCCGCAACATTATCATCGGTCACATGCAAATCTTTTTCAGCCAAAAGCTCACGTACTTTTTCTACGGGATCTGAAACTGTAATACGTGTAGTCGGGACACCACGTGCAATTAGGCCACCAATTAAAGCCTGTGCCATGTTGCCGCCACCAATGAAACTGATATTACAATTTAGAATTGCGCTCATGATTGAAGATCCGATATTGCAGATTTAGCGTTAAGAGATAATGTTGGTTGCCAGCCAGCTTGAGTACAAAATTCAGACTGCGCCAACCAAAAGCCCTGAGGCGTAAAGACGCCTAGCATAACATTATCTCGGCTTAATATTTGAATAGTATGACGTCGCCATGGAAAAATTTGCGCCTGCTGAATGGCTTTTTTCAACGGCCAACTTCCGACACGGCCATATAAATGAATTTTTTCACCGCCAAGGCGTGGGCGAATCTGCAGTTGCTGCCCCAATAATTCAGGTGATAAACCAACCTTTGAGGGTTGAATCACAAAATGGCCGGCAGGCAACTTGAGGCACTGACCTGCAACACAAGTTACAACCTCAACCTCTTGAATGGGTTCAGTTGGCAGATATTCCGCTTTGGCAATCCGATGAAGTTGCTGTTGAAAGCGCAGATAGTAAAATCCATTCCAGTGTAATGCCGCTTGCGAGTCTTCGCGTGAGCCAATCACTTCTGAAACTAAACGCTGTACCATTTCAAAACTTGGACGATATTGCCCCTCACCTTTCATCCAGTGCGATAACAACTGACGCTGACGTGCCAGACTGAGCTGTTGTAAAGCCGCCAAAGATAACACTTGCGATGAACCACAAGCCGCTAAATCTTGTTGCAACACCTCAAGTAAAATTTCATCAGCATCTTGCATCAAATAACTGGTTCGACTCAGAGCTTGCTGCATTTTAGGAAAACGCTCACTGAGTAGTGGCCACAAAATTTCACGACTCCACGCACGGTCATAGTCGGTATCAAAATTGGTGAGGTCTTGAATATTTTGCACATGTAGCTGTGCTGCCCATTGGCAAATTTGCTCACGTGAAAGATCTAATAGCGGACGCCATAAAGTAAAATCTTCACGTACATCGAATTTTTTCATCGCAGCAAGGCCATGGACACCCGCACCTGAAAGTAGCCGCAACATCAGTGTCTCGGCTTGATCTTGCTGATGATGCGCGAGTACCAATATTTCATCTGCTTGTAAATGTTGGGCAAAAGCTTGATAGCGGGCTGAGCGGGCTTGATTTTCAAGATTACCTTGCGCAACCTGAACTTTTTGTATAATGAATGGAAGATTCAGTGCTGAACACTGAGCGCGTACAAACTCGCCCCAAGCATGACTACACGCTTGTAGTTGGTGATCAATATATATCACCCGTATTTTTTCAGGGCACAAAAACGACATAAGATGCAGCAGCAACATGGAATCCATGCCACCACTACATCCTATTAAAAATCGGCTTTGTTCAGGCAGCGCCTGAATTTGACTTAAGCAGTCAGCCCTAAATTGTCGCTGCCAAACTTCATTAAACGCTGATAACGCGCTTCGCATCGTTCGTTTGCATCCATTGGTTGTAGTTCTTCTAGAGCTTGCTTCAAGACCACTTTCAAATCCTGCATGACTTTTTCAGGGTTTAAATGTGCGCCTTCCGCTTCGTCCACCACGTATTCTACAATGCCCATCTTCTGCAATTTATCCGCCGTCAATGCCAATGCTTCACTTGCTTGCTCTGCTTTTTCTGCAGTTTTCCACAAAATAGATGCACAGCCTTCCGGTGAAATTACTGAATAAATACTGTGAGATAACATAATCACACGGTCAGCTACGCCAATACCCAGCGCACCACCCGAACCACCTTCACCCAATACCGTTGCCACTACAGGCACTTTAAGTGAAGAAAGCTGAGCCAAACTGGTTGCAATCGCTTCAGCTTGACCACGTTCTTCTGCACCCACGCCTGGGTACGCACCCATGGTATCAATAAAGGTAAAGACAGGCAGATTAAAACGCTCCGCCATATCTAATAAACGCTGTGCTTTACGGTAACCTTCTGGGTTACTCATACCAAAATTATGCTGTAATTTTTCACGTGTACTACGACCACGGTGCTGACCTACGATCATCACAGGCTGACCATCTAAACGAGCCAAACCACCAATCATCGCGCCGTCATCACCAAATAGGCGGTCACCGTGCAAAGCATCGAACTCTGTAAAAATTTCGCCAACATAATCCAAAAACTGCGGACGTTCAGGATGACGTGCGATCTGAACCGTAGTCCAGGCTTTAGATTGAGCTGCTTTATTTTTCATAGGTCGATCATTATCCCTAACTTAACTGGTCTGTTAATTGATAAATTGTTCCGACTGGATATTCAGTTCAATATCCCAATGCTTAAATTGCACTTGCTCATCATGCAAGTCTGCAACCAACAAAGGCCACTGTTTGGCATCACCAGAAACACTAAGTTGCCATTGTTGCGCATTGTCCACGCTTAATTCAATGGCAGGAAGCATCTCATCGCTGCGACTATGATTTAATAAAACTGCTAAACGAAGCAATAGACATAAGTAAACAAGTTTGTTACCACCGACTTTCATCACATCGACACGTGCATCACTGCGCAACTTACGACGATGATGCGCCACTAAATGTGACAAATGGTTTTGATCAATTTGCGAGAAACCCGGAATATCCGAATGTTGCAACAAATAGGCACCATGACGATGGTAACCACTATGACTAATCGCTAAACCAATTTCATGCAGATATGCCGCACGACGCAGTAAATCACTGTCATCACTGGTCAAATTCAGTGCGGTCGCCACACCATTAAACAGTTGTTGCGCGGTATTGACTACACGCTCAGCTTGTTTCACATCTGCGTTGTAGCGACCCATCAACGCATGTACAGAACGATCTCGAACATCTTCATGTTGGAAACGACCCAAGAGGTCATACATCACGCCTTCACGTAATGCGCCATCCGAATAGACCAATTTATCGATATTCAGCACATCAAAGACGGCATATAAAATGGCAATACCGGCTGGCAAAACTGCTCGACGGTCTTCTTTTAGACCATCAAATTCCATTTCATTGACATGCTTATATTTAAGCAATTTATCTTTGAGTTTAAATAGACCGTCACGTGTCAGTTCTTCCTGATCGTTACTCCAGCCCATATTGACACAAATCTGACGACACGCTTTGATCGTACCGCTTGAACCGACAACAGTATCCCAGCCCGCAGCTTTATAAGTGTTAGCAATACCTGCAATTTCCTTGCGAGCAGCATTTACCGCTTTATCAAAACTTTTCAGGTTAATTTCACCATCGGCAAAAAACGCTTTGGTAAAAGCGACACAGCCCATTTGCACGGATTCAGTATGAATCGGTTCAAACTCTTCACCAATAATCAGCTCTGTAGAACCCCCACCAATATCAATCACTAGACGACGACCACTGTTTGCCATGGTATGTGAAACTCCCAAATAAATGAGACGGGCTTCTTCACGACCAGCAATGATTTCAATCGGCTTGGGTAAAATTTCAGCGGCTTTTTGAATAAATTCATGACCATTTTTTGCTTGGCGCAAGGCATTGGTCGCCACAATACGTAAACGGTTGGCTTGGACAGGATTTAAACGCCCTACAAAACGTGCTAGGCAGGCTAATCCTCGTTGCTGTGCGGCTTCGGTCAAATTTTTATTTTCGTCTAGACCTGCGGCAAGCTGTACTTTTTCTGACATTGATGCAACTTTTTTCACTTCACCATGGTCTACACGTGCGATAGCCAAGTGGAAGCTGTTCGATCCCATATCGATAGCAGCAAGTAATTCTTCATCAATCAAAAAATCAGACATTATTCAAAAAAACCTGTTCAGAATTGTGCTTAGATTAATTCACATACATGCAATTTAAAAGCCATTTATGAGCAGTTCGAACGGAACTTATCGTTTTTTTATCTGAAGCAATGATAGTCATACACGATCATCGGCATCGTGATCATCCATTAGACAAACTGACCATTCAGGTCGAAAATTTACATAACCCCCTACATTGTTATAGTTGGCTATGTAATACTTATAAGCATAGAGTCAACTTAAAAATTAAATCCGGAGCAAAATCCATGTCTGGCAATATCGTAAATACAACTGATGAAAACTTCCAAGCCGATGTACTAGAGTCTGATACTCCTGTACTTGTAGATTTCTGGGCAGGTTGGTGTGCTCCTTGTAAAGCCATTGCACCTGTACTTGAAGTACTTTCAACTGAGTTTGAAGGCAAAGTTAAAATCGTTAAAGTAGACGTAACTTCTTGCGAACAAACAGCTGTAAACTACAACATCCGTAACATTCCTGCATTATTAATGTTTAAAAACGGCGAAGTTGTAGCAACCCAAGTCGGTGCAGCACCAAAATCTAAATTGACAGCTTTCATCGAAGAAAACATCTAATATTTTTCCGATAAAAACACTCGAAAATACGCTGTTTTACACAGCGTATTTTTTTGGTTGATAAATTGACAAATGCTGTGTTCTCTCTTATATTGTTTACTCAAGAAATTAAGGATCTCAAATCCTGTCATTTTCTTACAACACAACACATAAAATGCCGCTCGGCAACAGAATTGTTTTTCACATCTCTCTTCATATAACGAATCAGATCTCTGAATTGTTTTGTGCAAACCAATTGCTATCGTTTCTTGCATGATCGCGGCACATTTGTTGCTCCCTTTTCCAACCTGTACCTCAGAATTTTAGATTCTATCTGACCACCTATGAACTTAACCGAACTCAAGAAAAAACCGATTGGCGAACTCATCAAGATTGCCGAGTTTATGGGCCTCGAAGGAATGGCTCGTAACCGTAAGCAAGATATTATTTTCGCCATCTTAAAGCGCCACGCAATGAACGGCGAAGAGATTTTTGGTGATGGCGTTCTAGAAATTCTGTCGGACGGCTTTGGTTTCTTACGCTCTGCAGCGGGTTCTTACCTAGCCGGCCCTGACGATATCTATGTGAGCCCATCACAAATCCGTCGCTTTAACCTTCGTACTGGTGACACCATTACAGGTACGATTCGTCCCCCTAAAGAAGGCGAACGTTACTTTGCATTATTAAAAGTTAATCAAATTAACTACGACACACCCGAAAACTCACGTAATAAGATTCTTTTCGAAAACTTAACACCTTTATTTCCAACCGAACAATTGGTAATGGAATTAGGTAATGGTACAACAGAAGACTTAACTGCGCGTGTCGTTGACTTGGTTGCTCCGATTGGTAAAGGTCAACGTTCAATTATCGTTGCACCGCCAAAAGCGGGTAAAACCATGTTGTTACAAAACATCGCTCAGTCGATTGTTCGTAACAATCCTGAATGTTTCTTGATTGTCCTTCTGATTGACGAACGTCCTGAAGAAGTAACAGAAATGGAACGTACTGTTCGTGGTGAAGTGGTTGCTTCAACATTCGATGAATCACCAGCTCGTCACGTACAAGTTGCAGAGATGGTGATTGAAAAAGCGAAACGTCTTGTAGAACACAAAAAAGATGTAGTGATTTTGCTTGACTCAATTACTCGTTTAGCCCGTGCTTACAACACCGTGATTCCGTCATCTGGTAAAGTTCTTACTGGTGGTGTGGATGCCCATGCTTTAGAACGTCCAAAACGTTTCTTCGGTGCAGCACGTAATATCGAAGAAGGTGGTTCACTGACAATTATCTCAACTGCGTTGATTGAAACTGGTAGTAAGATGGATGAAGTGATCTACGAAGAATTCAAAGGTACAGGTAACCAAGAAATTACCCTAGACCGTCGTATTGCTGAAAAACGCGTGTTCCCTGCGATGAACATCAAAAAATCAGGTACACGTCGTGAAGAGCGTTTGATGTCTGAAGATAACCTACGTAAAGTTTGGATTTTACGTAAATTGCTTCATACACAAGACGAACTTGCAGCGATGGAATTCTTGCTTGATCGCATGAAAGAAACCAAAACCAATGATGATTTCTTCGATCAAATGAAACGTAAAGCATCCAACTAAGTTGAATGTTTGACTGAAAAGGCCATCTATAACGATGGCCTTTTTATTTGGTTGACTTTAGTTACACAAAGAAACATTTAATAGATCTCCATGTAAACTTATTTTCAAGTTGATGATTATAAAAAATATATGTTAAAAAACCCTATTCTTTTTAGTAGTTTATTTGCTATTTCGCCAATATAAAACTTTCTCTTAATTGTTATTTTCTGTTAAAAAATGGCCGTTTTTCACCTATTTTTAACGGTTTTTTCAAAGTCACTAGTAGCATTTCAAAATACTCAGTGATAGCATACACGCAGACCAGTTAGACTGCTCTATGCATTTTTAATACCTATTCAAATTAGGCATAATAAAAGCACACAACAGACTAACGCAGGTTATTTTTTAATCTCATATTTTAGAGAGTGATGCCATGTTATTCAAAAAAATCGCTATTGCTGCTGCAGTTGCTACTACTTTAGCTTTCGTTGGTTGTGCTAAAAAAACTGAAGAAGCTGCTCCTGCTGCTGCATCTGAAGCTGCTGCTTCTGAAGTAGTTGCTGCGTCTGACGCTGCTGCTGTTGAAGCTTCTGCTGCTGCATCTGAAGCTACTGCTGCTGCTTCTGAAGCTACTGCTGCTGCATCTGAAGCTACTGCTGCTGCTTCTGAAGCTCAATAATCTAACCGATTATTCAGCACAAAAAGAGAGCCCTATGGCTCTCTTTTTTATTGCCTCAAACTTTAAACCCTAGTTCATAAAAAGAGCTAAAATTCAAAATACTAAGCCTATGCTTATTGAAAAATAAAAACTGACAATTTAGCTAAAGGAAAGCCACAATCAACCTCTACGACAACTCAACTCAAGTATATCGTCTCACTTTAAAACGAATATTCTTCAACATGAATTGTGCGATAGATGATGAGCACTGCGCCTCCTAAATCAAAGAAAAAAAAGCAGATCAATTGATCTGCTCAT
Organism: Acinetobacter sp. YH12129; assembly: GCF_013418685.1. Classification (NCBI taxonomy): domain Bacteria; kingdom Pseudomonadati; phylum Pseudomonadota; class Gammaproteobacteria; order Moraxellales; family Moraxellaceae; genus Acinetobacter; species Acinetobacter sp. YH12129. Next base: position 50,462 of record NZ_VPBP01000016.1, on the reverse strand, counting down.
TTCCAACACGTTGACGGAATTTTTGTCCCGCACGGAAGGTCACTACACGACGGGCAGAAATCGGAATTTCTTCACCCGTTTTCGGGTTACGGCCTGGGCGTTGACGTTTATCACGCAACTCGAAGTTACCGAAACCTGAGAGTTTAACTTGTTCCCCAGAGATTAGCGCTTGGCTAATCTCATCGAAGAATAACTCGACCATTTGTTTTGCTTCACGACGGTTTAAACTCGTGAGCTCACTTAAATGATCAGCCATTTCTGCTTTTGTTAATGCTGTCATGAAGCCCTCAATGTCGCCTGGTAAGTGTTTTCCAACACCTGAAGTATGTTATCCATACCGGTTTTGATTTCAGCATCTTCTAATGTACGTGTTGGATGTTGCCATTGAATTGCAAATGCCAATGAGCGCTTGCCTTCTTCGACACCTTGACCAGTGTACACATCGAATAACCAAACTGCGTCTAAAAGCTCACCGCCTGTTTTTTCGATAAGTTGCTGAATTTCACTAACATTAATCTTATCACTAATTAAAAGCGCAATATCACGTCGAACCGACGGAAAACGTGATAATTCTGTAAAATTAGATACATAAGTTTGCAAAACAGCCGATTGATCTAATTCAGCGACCCAAGTAGTCGCCAAATCCAACTCATCTTCTAAAGAAGGGTGTAAACGACCGAAGTAACCAATTGATTGACCATTGACTAAGATTTCAGCAGATTGACCTGGATGCAACCACGTACGCTCTGAACGTACATATTCAACATTTAAACGTGCAGAATTTAAAATCTCTTCTACATCGCCTTTAAAGTCAAAGAAATCCATTGGCTGTGCTTTACCATGCCAAGATTCAGTCGTACGCGAACCTGTTGCAACCAGTGCAAATGTTGGGATCTGTTTAAGATCATGAATGCTGTTCGCACCTTGATAATCAAAACGTAGACCAAGCTCATAGAAACGCACACGGTTTTGTTGACGGTTCACGTTGTATTGCACACATGGGATCAAACTTGATAATAAGGTTGAACGCATCACTGCAAGGTCGCTAGAAATCGGGTTTGCAAGCGCTAGTGGTTGAACCTGTGGATTCAATTGTTTCTCTAGTTTCGCATCTGCAAAGCTAAAGCTAATCGCTTCTTGATAACCCAAAGCCACTGCAGTTTGACGTAACTGAACCAATTCAAATTGGTCTTGGTATTTCGCTAGTTTGACATCAATCACCGGCAAGCTAATTTGAATATTGTCGTAACCGTGAATACGTGCTACTTCTTCGATGAGGTCTTGATAAATCGCCATGTCAAAACGATGTGATGGTGGTAAAACAGTCCACTCACCTTCTGCTTTCACAGTGACATTGCAACCCAAACGCGTTAAAGCATCGGTAATAAATGCGGATTCAACTTTATAACCAAGCAGTTGATCGACTTGCGCTTGGTTCAGTTCAATGGCTTCACGTTTTGGTAATAGCTCTACTTTTTCAGCAACAGTAATTGGACCAAACTCACCACCAGCTAAATCAGCGATAAGTTGAGAAGCACGGTGCATTGCCGTCATCGGCAATTCAAAGTCTACACCGCGTTCATAACGCTGAGATGCATCAGTATGCAAACCAAAACTACGTGCACGACCTGCGATATAGAGTTGATCAAAGAACGCCGACTCAAGGAAAATTTCAGTGGTATCATCAGAAACCGCTGAACTTAGGCCACCCATGATTCCTGCAATCGCCAAAGCTTTTTGATCATCCGCAATCACCATCACGTTTTCAGATAATTCAACTTCTTGTTCATTCAACAACGTTAATTTTTCTGCTGCTGTTGCTTGGCGTACACGAACAGAACCTTCAACTTTACCGCCATCGAATGCATGTAAAGGTTGACCCAATTCCATTAAAACGTAGTTGGTAATATCGACCAAAATACTGTGCTGACGAATGCCTGCACGAGCTAATGCACGCTCCATCCACTCAGGAGTTGGTGCTTTGGTATTGACGTTTTTGATCACTCGACCTAAATAGCGTGGGCAACCATCAGTTTCAACAACAATTTTCTTCTCATCAGTAATTGTTGCAGCAACTTCTGTAATCACTGGTGCAGTCACAGGGAGTTGGTTAATCACACCAATTTCACGTGCAATACCACGAATACTGAAGCAGTCACCACGGTTTGGCGTGATGCTGATATCAATCACATTGTCATCAAGATCTAAATATTCACGCACATTTACACCAACAGGTGCATCGGCAGGAAGCTCTAATAGACCGTCGATTTTGTCTTCAAGATCAATTTCAGACGCACCGCACAGCATGCCTTGCGATTCAACACCACGAAGCTTGCCTTTTTTGATTTTGAAATCGCCCGGAAGTACTGCACCAATGGTTGCTACAGGAGCTTTCATGCCTACACGTACGTTTGGAGCACCACAAACGATTTGTAACGGCTCGCCTGAACCGATGTTTACAGTAGTGACACGTAAACGGTCAGCATCGGGATGTTGAACCACTGTTAAAACTTCACCGACTACTACACCAGTAAATGGTTTTGCAGCAGGAGATAAATCATCAACTTCTAAACCTAACATGGTCAGTTGGTCAGAAAGTGTATCGCTATCAATGGCTGGGTTAACCCATGTACGCAACCAATTTTCGCTAATTTTCATTGTATAAAAACCTATTAATTCTAAATTTCTAATCCCCTCTAGCGCCCCTTTAAAGAAAGAGGACGAACCCTAAGTCATGATGGACACCCCCTCTCCTTTTAGGAGAGGTTAGGGAGAGGTATAAAACTGTTTAAGCAAATTGGCGTAAGAAACGCACATCATTTTGGTAGAACATACGTAGGTCATTAATGCCATAACGCAACATGGCAAAACGCTCTACACCTAAACCGAAGGCGAAGCCTTTGTATTTTTCTGGGTCGATGCCAGCGGCTTGTAAAACGTTTGGATGCACCATACCGCAGCCCAAAACTTCCAACCATTTACCACGTTCATCCATGATATCCACTTCCGCACTTGGCTCTGTGAATGGGAAATAAGATGGACGGAAACGTACTTTCAAATCTTTTTCAAAGAATTCATTTAGCAAGTTCACCAACAAACCTTTAAGTTCTGCAAAGCTAGTGTTTTCAGCCACATACAAACCTTCGATTTGATGGAACATTGGAGAATGCGTTTGGTCCGAGTCACAGCGATAAACACGACCAGGACACACAATACGGATTGGTGGCTGACTCGTTTCCATGGTACGAATTTGCACGCCTGAGGTGTGCGTACGAAGTAAATGATTCGCATCAAAATAGAAAGTGTCGTGCATCGCACGTGCAGGGTGATGACCCGGAATGTTCAATGCTTCAAAGTTGTGATAATCATCTTCAACTTCAGGACCAGTTGCAACGGTAAAACCAGCTTTGGTAAAGAATTGGCAAATACGTTCTTGAACTTGAGTCACAGGGTGAATACTACCCACCGTTTGACCACGGCCGGGTAAAGTAATATCAATCGTTTCGCTAGCAAGCTTTTGTTCTAATGCAGCTTTTTGTAATTCAGCTTGACGAGCAGTCAGTGCGCCAGTAATCGATTCACGAACGGCATGAATTTGAGCACCAAAAACTTTACGTTCTTCTGGGTCCATTTTACCGAGCGACTTCGATTGTTCCGCGAGCTGGCTTTTCTTCCCTGTAAATTGCACTCGCACTTGGTCGAGTGTAGCAAGGTCCTCTGCTGCTGCAATCGCAGCGAGCGCTTCAGTGGTCAGGGCTTCCAGTGACATAGTAACTCTCAAAGCAACAATTTAAAAAAATAATATAAACCCCTTATTCTAACAGTTTTTAGCCGTTATGATGAAGCGCATTCACAAGTTAAAATTGCATTAGCATCAAGTTTTAAAAAAAGTATAAGATAAACACAATATCAATGGGATCCAATCTTTATGGCACTCGATCCAATCTGGAAACAACAGCTCACACTCGTCACTTATGGCAATGAATTTCTCAACCAAGGTTTGAGTTTTCAACGTTGGTTGAATCACCACATTTTTGATCAGCACAGTTTCCATTTTCGTGATTTGCTATCACAGCATTTATTGGCTCAACATTTCCAAATTTGGCTAGAAGGCTTAAAAAAACACGGGGTACAACGCTTAAGCTTACATAGCTCTAGCTTGCTAAATGATGAACAAAATCCGAATGCTAACGTTGAACTTCTTCCCTTTGCCCATTTTATTGTGAGCCACGAACAAAATAAAAAGCAGGCATGGATTTTTGGTAAAGAACTTGCCGAGTGGTATAACGCAGAAAATGACTATGAAGCACCTGTATCCCAACAACTACAAATACGTCGCGAAACTTTTTGGCGCTATGAGCTGAACCATAAACTCATTAAACGCATCGAAGCGGATATGCAGTTACCAAAATGGGATGATATTCATAACTTCACTGAAGCAGAATTATTTTTGCAAAAACCGGCGGAAGGTTTTATTGAGCCGGAGGTGTTAGGCACACCTTATTATGGTACGCAGCCTGATCTAAGCAGCGAATCGAATGAATCCGCAAAACTTGCACTCTTGCCAACGGATGCACAAGCGGATTTCGCACATGACAGCTTACATCGCCTAGAAGCATTAAACCGCCATATTCAGTCTAAAATTCAGCATCCCTATCACACAGATGGCAGCATCTATACACCTGAAGAACAGTTAAATTTGCGACATTTTGCTCAAAAAACTGAAGATTTAACGGCAAAATTTATTGTGAAAGTCGCCAATCACTATAAAACTGCACGCTTAACTCCTGTGGTCGAAAGCTCTCCTCTGGATGGTTTTAAAACTGAGCAAAGAAAATCAAATCCTCAGCATGCACACACGCCAAATCCAACCCATAAACCCGGTGCAGGTGGAGTGATTACCTTAATTATTATTACGGTAGTGATTTGCTTATTGGCTTATTACTTCGGACTTTAACTGTATAAATGTGATCAACACTAAAAAGCCCTTCTTATGGAAGGGCTTTTTTTATGAACATGCTTATGTATAAAAGACCTCAAAATTATGAGGTAATTAAATAATTAAATGGACGAATTTCTAATCGAACGCGATGCTGATCGGCATGTTGATTAATATAATGACTGACAGAGACCACTTCCCCCTCAAGCTCTGCATCTGCACCATACATGATTTTGACCGACTCACCTTTGCGGGGGATCATTTCAAGTTCTACTGTAATGCTACCTTGACCCATACCAACTATTTCAGCCAACATTTTATTTTCCTTTTGTTCTTTTCTATCCATACATTAGGCATGGCGCAAAGCGAGGTATAAAGATTATTTCTGTAACTTAACTGCACTTTTTATTGATAAAACATCAAAACTTAAACATCAAAAACATAAGAGTCCAATTGTTCTAAAAATGCATCAACTGCATTTGCAGACTTTAAACGAATCCATTGAATATGTTGATATTCAGGTGCATTCATCATCTGTAGATATTTTTCACGATTCGTTTTATGGGTTTTAATCATCCACCAGACAATGGAATCTCGACCAAACATCCGCCACAAACTTTCCTGATTATTTGAATCTGGCCAAAGATCTTGTTTGGACTTAGCCCGAGAAAATGCGCGCTTTACAGAGCGGTATAAATTGACTGGAAACGGAAGGTCTAACCATATCACCGTATCTATTTCAGACCATTTAACAGGAATCGCCCGAGTATAATTGCCATCAATAACATAACCATTTTTCGCTTTAGCAATTTCAGCTCCGATACGTGCAAAAAAGATTTCGTCAGGACACTCCTGCCAATCATCCAACCAAAATAGATTATCCAGTTCTATATAATTTAGTCCTAATTTGTCCGCCAAAGCTCTGGAAAAGGTTGATTTTCCAGTGGCCGATGTACCGACTACATTTATTCTTTTCATTGCCATGATGATCTACTTGAGTCTGGTGAATCTACTCCAAGATAACAGCATTGGATCTGTAGGTTAACTTTTATTCTTCATGATAATCCAAAAGATCTGCATCGATATTGATAAAGTCAGGTTCAATTGCAGTATAAAAACACACTTTTCACAGACTATATTGATCCAATAATTTTTCAGTTGGTATTTATCCATTCATTTATGGCCGTCCCCCCTATCTGCACGCCTTATAAAAAAAACAGATTCTAGCTGTCCCCAGATGAATGAATTAATTCTGCCCGCAATTATGATGAACATGCGCAATATAAATACCTTCCCGTTCTGAGCGAAAAGCACCGTGTGCATGTGCGGGCCTTCAACTGAGCATTAAACAAACCGGCCAGGCAACAAGATCGAAGCTAAACATTGAAATCACGACATAATACGCACAAACCGTGGCTCGGGGCGCAGCACCTACCTAGCCTATTCATTTTCAGATATAATTTAGCGCTAAGCATCGATCAAATATTCAAAATTTAAATATAGTAACCAAACACTTAAATATAAAATTTCAACATAATTATTATGAGACTTTATGAAAACAGAATTTGACATTTATGCTAAAAAACCGCTGATTTCATGGCCAACAATTTTAATGCTTATTTTACTAGGCATTGCGATGGTCTTTATTATACCTTTTTTCAAATGGTTTAGAGATCAAGCTCAACCGCTTAACGTCAGCATAGTGATTGAATACCTGCAATTCACCCTAAAAAATTTCCCGATTTACAAGCTGCAAGCCGATCATGCCCAGCTGATCCTGCTCTACATCGTATCTATAATTGTCATTGATTACTTAAAAACGCAGATTAAATTGGTCATTACGCCTGATAAAATTTATTACCGCTTGTGGAAAATACCTCTCAGCACATTCATTCAGCGGCAGGAGGTAGAATACTGTCAATTTGCCATTCTTGGTATAAAACGCCCAAAACGGATCTCATGGCTGCAGCGTCCTATTTATCAGACTGCCAACAAAGAAAATCCACAGCTTTTATTCTTCCCCCTTAAAAATGTTCAATCTCAACTGCACCTTGCATGCTTAAGTGAACATGAAAAAGGGCAGCTGATTCAAATACTCAAACAATATTATAATTTTCAGGATGAGATTGCGGCGCTGACGCTTTCTCAAGAAGATCTGCAAAATTTAATTCTGCAAACCAAGATCAGCCCGCGGATCGCCTACCTGATTATCGGCAGCGTTCCTATTGGTATTTTGGGCTTATATTTAAACGCGCAAGCGCAGTTCTTTTACATTTCCAATTATCCGGTTTTGCTGTGTTTGGCCATTATTTTTCTGCTGATTTTCATTCCAAGCGTATTGTGGATACAAAAAGATATTCCCAAAATGGCGTTTACAGGAAGCGTGCTGTCCAGTACATTTTTAACGCTGAGCCTGAGCTTTTTTCTAATGCCGGTATTGCATAGTTATTATGCTTTGCATTTTGGCACTCATAAAATGACCGATGCGCAATTACTCTCAATGGATGCAGATGGTCAGAAATGGTTGTTATTAGACAACCAGCAAACTTTTCATATTTTACCCAAAACACCTTTCTACAACACGCACTTTAAAATAAATGCAATTTATGAATTTCCCATTTATTATCATTGGCATAACTATCATTTTCAGCACCGAGACCTTGCTTATGTCCAGCTTAAAACAAAAACCGATTAATATTGGTTAAGCTTACATAAGAATTTAAAGCCCAAAAAAAGACCGCTAAAAGCGGTCCCTTTTTAAGTCATAAAGACTTATGCAGCTAATGCATCTTTAGCTTTAGAAGCTAAAGCAGCAAACGCAACTGCGTCATGCATAGCGATGTCAGCAAGTACGCGACGGTCGATAATCACTTGAGCTTTTTTCAAGCCAGCGATCATACGGCTGTACGACAAACCATTTTGACGAGCACCGGCATTGATACGCGCAATCCATAGAGCACGGAATTGACGTTTCTTTTGACGACGGTCACGGTAAGCATATTGACCTGCTTTGATTACTGCTTGGAACGCTACGCGATATACGCGTGAACGAGCGCCGTAGTAACCTTTAGCACGAGCAAGAATTTTTTTATGACGGCGATGAGCCTGTACACCACGTTTAACACGAGCCATTTATAATCTCCTTAGATGTATGGGCACATACGGCGAACTGAAGCAACGTCACTTACGTGAACCATTACACAGCCGCGTAATTGACGGATACGCTTAGCAGATTTTTTGGTCAAAATGTGTCGTTTGAACGCTTGGTGACGTTTAAAACCGTTTGCAGTTGGCTTGAAGCGTTTAGCTGCACCACGGCGAGTTTTCATCTTAGGCATAAGAACCTCTTTTGAACACCTGTTCGGCACGTCTGCACCATTGCAAAGACGCCCTGCAGGTAAGGGAGCGAGTATTCTAAAGCATCTTTGCTCAAAACAAAAGCGAATCTTTCTACCGAATATCGAACTTAATTAATTTTCTGATATAGATTTTCCGATGATTTTATAAGCGATGCCCAATAAGGCTTATATAATGTCGGCACGCCAACTATTAATGTCCATTATGAAACCTGCACAGGATGCTTTTGCAGCCCTACGTTATCGGGATTTCTCGATTGTTACGCTTAATCAATTTTGTCTGACCTTAGCCATTTTGATTCAAGAAATTATTGTTGCTTACTCACTGTATCAAATCACTAAAGACCCGCTAACACTGGGCTTAATTGGTTTAGCTGAAGCAATTCCTTTTATTGCTCTCTCTTTGTGGGGAGGATACTTTGCAGATCGTTTCAATAAACAGACCATTATGAAAATTTGTCTGTTTTTTTCTGTACCTATGCCACTAATTCTTTGGGGGTTATTTCACCAATATGGTCTCGGCCAAATTGATGTCACCCAACTGTCTTGGGGAATTTATGCGGTCATTTTTGGGCTTGGAACGATCCGTGGTTTCTATAATCCCTCGGCAACGTCGCTTAAACCTTTTTTAATCCCGCGGGAGCTCTATGCCAATGGTGCAACATGGACAACGATTGGTTGGTAAAGTGGGGTGATTATTGGGCCAATGCTTGGCGGTTTTATGTTGGCATTTTTAGGCCGTGAAACCAGCTTACTCAGTGTTGCGGCGCTACTAACGGTCTGCTTCGTTCTCATTAACCTACTCAATAAACGCAGTTTTCCTAAAATTGAATCTGACAATTTAAAAGATAGTTTAAGTGAAGGTTTTCGATTTATCTGGAAAACCAAAATTGTCCTTTGGGCGATTTCACTCGATTTAGTTTCTGTGCTTTTTGGTGGCGTGATTGCCCTCTTACCGATTTTTGCCGAAGATATTTTAAAAGTGGGGCCTGAAGGTTTAGGCTACTTACGGGCAGCACCGTCTATTGGCGCCCTGATCACTATGATTGCATTGACCAAATTCCCTCCAACTCATCATGCATGGCGTAATATGTTATTGGCTGTAGCGGGTTTTGGTGTATTTACCATTTTATTCGCATTTTCAAGCAATCTTTGGTTATCACTCTTTGCACTGGCAATGACTGGGGCATGTGACAGCGTGTCTGTGGTGGTTCGTCAGACCATTTTGCAACTTTATCCACCTGAAAATATGCGAGGTCGTGTTGCTGCGGTGAATGGCATGTTTGTTTCTAGCAGTAATGAACTTGGAGCTTTTGAATCGGGACTTGCAGCAAAATACATGGGCACGATCATGGCGACACTTTTTGGTGGTTGTATGACCATGGCTGTTGTTGCAATCAGCTGGGCAAAAACCCGTGACTTGTTTGGGATCGACATTACCCATCAGTCAAAAAAATAATGGCATATTTTCCATTTAAACCTTGCCAGTATTTCCAATACAGGAAATACTGCGCAGCAATATCGACGCATTCATCACTCACATTGTGATCTTAGAATAGACTTATGAAACAATATCTGTGCTTAACCCTTTTGGCCTGCGCTCCATTTTCTACAGCGTTTAGTGCTTCAACCAAAACCCATCAACTTCCGGCACAGAATATTGAAGTTGCTCCTGCGCATTTAACCACGCGTTTAAATTGGTCGGTTTTTCCAAAACCAGTATATGCCAATGAAGACCTCAAGCAACGTGACCGCGCGGCCATTATTCGTGTCACAGCGAATGCAAAAGGTACAATTACCGATGCAAGTGTTGAAGAAAGTACAGGTGTCGATCAACTCGACCGAATCTTAATTTCTGCTGTCAAAAAAGCTAAAGTCAAACCACATTTAGAAAATGGTGAAGCCAAAGCCATTATTGGCTATCAAGCGTTTAATTTGAGAGTTAAAGGCAATACACCTGAATGTGATTTCAACTTTGATTCAAAAGTTTGGAATGCACAAAGTGCAGATAAGAAAACGCCATTCCAATATGTATCTCAACCAAAATTAGATCTCACTAGTCATGAGTTGAAACAGCATGATCGTAAAGTCAAATTTAACTTTAAAGTGGATAAACACGGACAAGTAAAAAAGGTCAAGATCAAGCAAGGCTCTGGCATTTATGCACTCGATCAGAAAGTCGTTGAAGCACTAAGAAATAGTCAGATCTCGGTTAAACGTACTGCGAGCACCCTTTGGATCTATAAAAAGTCGAACTTTAAAGATGAAATTCAATTTAAAGTGAATGGCTGCTCATAATCTCAATTTTTAGCGGCATTAAAATAATGAATTGGCGTGCCGCGCACTGATGGAATGACTATGTTGAAACAATATACAGCAATAGGTCTAATGCTCTGTGCAAGCACAGTGATGTGCACGCAGTATGCTGCCGCTGAGACTGCGCCCGCCAGCGAAGTAAAAATATTGCAAGACAGACCTGTCAGCTGGATGCGCGCACCCAAAGTTAAATTTGAGCCAGGAGATCTGGAAGGACGCCCTAGATTTGTCAATGTCGCAATTGATGCAGACAACTCGGGCAACATTACCGCAGTCAAAATCATCACCAGTTCAGGCTTGCCAGATTTGGATGATATGGTCATTAACGCGGTAAAAAAGGCACGCTTCAGGCCTTATATAGAATCGGGCATCAGCTATCCCTTCCGAGCGACGCAGCCATTTGAATTTAATGCTGATGACTATTCATCGACACGTAAAACACCAAAAAGAAAGCCCATCAAAACCTGCTGGGCTGATTTTGAGCCCGAGGGCTTGCAGCTCCAACAGTCTGGCCAACATAGAACATTTCAATACAAAGACGTCCCCGCAATGAAGCTGCCGATGACGGAATCTGAAGCAAAACAATTCAGCATAGATTTTAGTTTTAGCGTAGATCGTAAGAACCAAATTTCCGATATTCGTTTAATACAAAGTCCAAGTGATCCAATTGCCCGCTTGCTATTAAAGAAATTTGAACTGGCAAAAATCGAAGCGCCACGTAAGTTTTATCAGATCTTTAAAATTCAATTTAAAGAGCGCATTCAGCTGAAAAATATTCAATGTAATTGAAAAAATAGCCCGTAGATAAACAGATAACGTCCAATTTTGGCGATACTGACCAGTGTGAAAAATCGCCAGAAGTTTTCTTTCATTAAACCCGCGATTAAAGTAATTGGGTCTCCAATAATCGGCAGCCAACTCAGTAGCAAAGACCAATAACCATATTTGTGATAAATACCCTGTGCCTGCTGCATTTTCAGCTCTGACACGGGAAACCATGTTTTATTTTTATAATGTTCTATTTTTAAACCGAGCCACCAATTTACACAGGAACCGAAGATATTTCCGATACTGGCCACCAAAATCAGCAGCCATGGATTATGTTGACCATAGGTCAGCAAGCCGAGCAATACGGCTTCGGACTGTAAAGGAAGTAAGGTCGCAGCCCCAAATGCCGCGAAGAATAAAACTAAAAATGACCACATCGAAACGAATGCTTAGAGACCTAATTTTTTCTTCGACTTCAAATATTCAAAATTTGACCAAAGCACTGCTGCAACAATTACAACGATTCTCGACCATTTATATTGTGAAGAAATCGGTTCAATCGCAGCCCGCATCAAGTTTTGATCTTTGGTATGTAAATCTGCAAGAATATTTTGAACATGCACAATTTCAGCGACAAATAGCACTAAGCAGCCTGCAATACCAAAAATAATACTCCAATAGATTCTTGGGTTATTTTCAACAATACGGGTAAAATTTAAGAAAAAGTCTTTCATCGCAAAATCGTCCAACTAAGCCGTCAACAACGCGTTCTTTTCGGCAGCGCCGCATTCTAACACAGCGTTAGAATTTTCTTCCGTCCTATCTAAAATCTTAAGGGGAGTCTTTCCGCACTTTACTTTTATACATGAGACTTCTAATCTGCCACGCAAATATTGAATAATTTTAACTCACTTTATGAAAAAAATTCTTTGCTTAAGTTTTATCGTGTTATTACAAATTTTGACCGCTTAATATGCACAAAGTCCTTCTGAAATTGCCAAACAACACTTGATTACACAAGATCAAATGATTTGGAAAAAGCGACCTATTTTTAACTTCAACAATGACGATCTGGGCAATCAAAATCGTGACCTCAGTTTCAAACTATATGTTTTAGCCACCGGCGAAGTTCAAAAAGCTGAATTAATCAAAAGCTCTGGACTTACACACATTGATAAGCGGGTTGAGCAGTCACTTTTACGTGCCAAGTTCAAACCTTATATCGAAAATGGTGTAGCCTCCCCCTTTGTTGCCGTACAGCCCTTCTCACTCAAGACCCTGAAAGAAAACCAAAGACCTTGGTGGAAAAAGCTTCTATTTATTTCGTAAAAAAAGAGCATGTTTCCATGCTCTTTTTTTAAACGTGTATTGCTAAGGCTTTTTGTACCGCTGGACGGGCCGTCAGTCGATCGATATAGTCTTTCACGTATGGATAATCTTCCAGCTGAATTTGCTGCCATTCATGACGCAGTGCCCAAGGCAGAATAGCCATATCTGCAATCGAATACTCTCCAGCCACAAATTTTTGACCAATCAACTGATGGTTCAAAACTTTATATAAGCGTTTAGACTCATTTACATAACGTTCAGTTGCATACGGAATACGTTCAGGTGCAAAACGACTAAAATGATGATTTTGTCCTAACATGGGCCCAAAACCACCCATTTGCCACATCAACCATTGTTCAACTTCAACGCGCTCAAACTCATCTTCTGGATAAAACAAACCTGTTTTACGTCCAAGATATTGCAGAATCGCACCAGACTCAAAAACTGAAATCGACTCTCCTCGTGGGCCATTCTGATCCACGATTGCAGGGATTTTATTGTTCGGAGAAATTCTCAAAAAGTCTGGCTGAAATTGATCATTTTCCAAGATATTAATCGGAAAAATTTGGTATTCCAAACCCATTTCTTCTAAAGCGATGGTAATTTTATGTCCATTGGGTGTACCCCAATAGTAGAGATCAATCATCTATATTCCTTTTTAATTTTCAGTAAGGCAGTCTCATTTTGCTTTATGTATAACATGTTTAATCCAGTGAAAGCTTGTCAGTTTTTCTGAAAAGTAACGTTAAAATGTGAATTATCACTTTGCTTTTAAAATCACTTAAGGTACAAAAATTCAAAAAATATAATTTTTTTATAAAAATCCCTTGAAAAAAATCAGCACAGACCGATATTGATACATGTACAAGGATCAAACGATCTTGTTAGTGAACAGTGGATGCCAAGCATCACTGAACATTTCTTATTGTTACAACTTTGCTTATTAAAGAGAGTTCTAATTATGAGTAGTTTAAATCTTAACCCACTTTTCCGTCGTAGCATTGGTTTTGATCGTTTCAACGATTTATTTGATTATGCCATGCAAAGCGACACACCAAATTACCCGCCATACAATATTGAAAAAACGGCTGAAAATAGCTATCGCATTGTGGTGGCAACCGCAGGTTTTACAGAAGATGAACTTTCGCTAAACTTAGAAAATCAAGTGCTAAGCATTTCAGGTAAACCAACTGAAGCGCAAGATACAACTGTGGAATTCCTGCATAAAGGCATTGCTCGTCGTACATTTAAACTGTCTTTACGCTTAGATGAACATATAGAAGTGCAACAAGCCCTATATGAAAATGGTTTATTGACAGTGGACTTACAGCGTATTATTCCTGAAGAAAAACTACCACGCCAAATTCCAATTGGCAAAAAGGCATTGATAGAAAGTCCTGTCCAAGAAAATAGCGCTGAGTAAACCCTCATAAAAAAAGACCCTTCGGGGTCTTTTTTTTGAAAAAATAGTTAAATTCGTAACATGATAAAAAAGAATTAAAATCATCCCATCTCAAAAATATAGTGTCTAGATTGCAAATTTTATGTTCTGATTTTTTATTCCAAACTAAATACTCCATATAGGTGTTTTTAATGAATCCTTGGTGGGTCTGGCTTACAAGCTGCTCATCTACTCTTTTTAAATTTTGGCGTATCTTGCAAAAAATAATCCTACTCTGTATTACTATCTATTTATATGAAATGTACTTTGTTCTGATTGCTTTTATGACATGGAATATACGACCTAATATTACCAAGATGAAAATCTATTGGAGGGTACTGAAAACCCCTATTTCACGGCCTGTTTTATGTAAATAGATCTCACATAGTTAGCTCAATAAAAAGCTTTGCTCACTTTATACCTACATTAAAACTAAATTAAAGCATTTCAAAACGTCTGAATCGAAACAACGATTGAATATCAATTAAAATATAATCAAATTTGTCTTTCTTAAAGAAACTTACTTAATACTCTCAGACATAAGTTCGCATTCATGAATTTTGCTCTATTTTCCAATCAATACGCAGCAAAAATTATTTGTGCCCTTGAACATCATTGAGATTAAAAACCAAAATATAGGCAAAAAAAAGCACTGCAAATGCAGTGCTTTTTTAATGGATACTTACTTTTTCTTTTTAGGACCAAGTAGCATACCCATTTGACGGCCTTCCATTTTTGGTGTTTGTTCAACAACACCATAGTCAACCACGTCAGCTTCAATTTTTTGCAATTGAGCCAAACCTAACTGTTGGTGTGCCATTTCACGACCACGGAAACGAAGCGTGATTTTTACCTTATTGCCTTCTTCAAGGAACTTGATAATGGCACGTAGTTTAACGTTGTAGTCACCAACATCAGTACCAGGGCGTAGCTTGATTTCTTTCACCTGTACTTGATGTTGTTTTTTCTTCGCTTCTTTTTGCTTTTGTTTTAGATCAAACAAATGCTTGTTGAAATCCATGATTTTGCAGACTGGTGGCTCAGCATTAGCAACAATCTCAACAAGGTCAAGATCTACTGCTTCTGCAGCACGCAAAGCGTCAGCAAGAGATACAATCCCTTTTTGCTCGCCATTTTCGTCTACTAGACGGACTTCTTTTGCACGAATTTCATCATTCAAGGCAGGACGGTTTGACTTTCCGCCCTGTTGATTACGGTCAGGCTGTTTAATCGCTTTTACTCCACAATGTACCGGCCGCGTTCGGCTACGGCTGCTTTTACTAAGTCAATGAATGCATCAATTGACATAGTACCCAAATTTTTTCCAGAGCGAGTACGGACGTTTACAGTACCTTCCTCAACTTCACGGTCTCCAAGAACCAATAAGTAAGGAATACGCTCTAAAGTACGTTCACGAATCTTAAAGCCGATTTTCTCATTTCTCAAGTCTGAAATCGCGCGGATACCGCTTTCTTTAAGTTTAGCGACGACTGACTCACATGCTTCAGCTTGTGAATCAGTAATGTTCATCACACATGCTTGAATTGGAGACAACCAAGGTGGCATGAAACCAGCATAGTGTTCAATAAGTATACCAATAAAACGCTCGAAACTGCCAAGTATTGCACGGTGCAACATTACAGGCTGATCACGGTCGTTATCTTCAGTCACATAAGATGCGTCAAGACGTTCTGGTAAGTTAAAGTCACATTGAATTGTACCGCACTGCCATACACGACCTAAGCAGTCTTTCAATGAGAATTCAATTTTCGGACCGTAGAATGCGCCTTCACCCGGTTGAAGTTCCCACTCTAGGCCTGCAGCATCTAAAGCATCTGCTAAAGATTTTTCCGCCATGTCCCAAAGTTTGTCATCACCCACACGTTTTTCTGGACGTGTAGACAACTTCATTTGTACTTCTTCAAAGCCGAAGTCTTTATATACATCTAATGTCAGTTTAATAAAGTCTGCAACTTCAGTACCGATTTGTTCTTTGGTACAGAAGATATGCGCATCATCTTGCGTAAAGCCACGTACACGCATAATGCCGTGTAATGAACCTGATGGTTCGTTACGGTGACATGAACCAAACTCAGCCAAACGAATTGGAAGATCACGGTAAGATTTCAAACCTTGGTTGAAGACTTGCACGTGACATGGGCAGTTCATTGGTTTTACTGCATAGTTACGGTTCTCTGAGTGAGTCGTAAACATGTTTTCAGCATAGTTTGCTGCGTGACCTGATTTTTCCCAAAGCGTGAAATCAACCACTTGCGGTGTACGGATTTCTTGGTAACCGTTGGCTTGTTGAACTTTACGCATGTATTGTTCAAGCACTTGGTAAATCGTCCAGCCGTTTGGATGCCAGAACACCATACCCGGCGCTTCTTCTTGCATATGGAACAAGTCTAACGCTTTACCAATTTTACGATGATCGCGTTTTTCAGCTTCTTCAATACGTTTGATGTAGGCAGCTAACTGTTTTTTGTCCGCCCAAGCTGTACCGTAAATACGTTGTAGCTGTTCGTTTTTCGCATCACCGCGCCAGTAAGCACCAGAGATTTTAGTCAACTTGAACGATTTTAAGAATTTGGTATTTGGAACGTGCGGACCACGGCACATATCCAAGTAGTCTTGATGGTAGTACAAGCCCATTTCAGTTTCTTCAGGCATGTCTTCGATCAGACGCAGTTTGTATTCTTCGCCACGTGCAGTGAACTCTTTAATCACTTCATCACGTGGAGTCATTTTTTTGATGACATCGTAGTCTTGGTCGATGAGCTTTTTCATGCGCTCTTCGATTGCTGCCATGTCGTCTAAAGTAAACGGACGTGGCATCCAGATGTCATAGTAGAAACCTTCTTCAATGACAGGACCAATGACCATCTTTGCTTCTGGGAACAATTGCTTAACGGCATGACCCACCAAGTGCGCACAAGAGTGACGAATGATGTGAATACCATCTTCATCTTTAGGCGTGATAATTTGTAGGCTTGCATCTTCTGTAATTAAATCACACGCATCAACTAAACGATCGTTTACACGACCCGCAACTGTATTTTTTGCTAGACCAGGACCGATGCTTTGAGCAACTTCCATCACAGACACGGCATGATCAAATTCTTTTTGATCGCCATTTGGCAAAGTGATAATTGGCATATAAAAATCCTTAAGGAGTGATGCCCCGTACAATGGAGCATGTCACCGCGAGATTATGATCGAGGGAGACCCCCCAAAAGATAAAAACGGTGGATAAATAAAATTCGACCTAAATTTTACACGCCCTGCCAACTTTAATAAACCTCTAATCCCATGGAAGTTGATTTTTCTACCGCCTTTTACAAGACTCCTGATAATTCAAGCAGATTTCAACTGAAATGCGCTTTATGCTGTCAACATAATAATCACGTTCTCATTTATAACTGATGTTACGCACGTAAAAAAAAATTGCGAAACAATTGAACCAAAGAACGTAAGGACGCTTTTTTATTCTCTGAATGTCTCTAAGGCGATCAATTGATCTGATTGATACAACCAAAGCTGTGCAAATTGAGGGATGATCATTTCACTTTGCGCAGGGCGTAAAAAAATATAATCATCTATGTCTATGCTACTTGTCTGCGGAATTTGCACAAGTTCCTGATTACTACTTCGACCATATAATGCATGGGGCTGACTGCCTTGAGGATAAACATAGTCCCCTCGCCAATAGCCTCCATAAATAAACACAGCCTGAGATTTTGCCCAACGACTGAGCCATTCTAACTGTGGTAATTCAGTCCGCGGCAACACTTTTAACACTGGTGTGGCGAGCCACAAGGCACTTTGGAAAGCTTGTAAATTTTTCAGTTCAAAATCTGCGGGTTTTAATAACATCGAGCCAAACGAGACTTCGTTACAGACGCTCTGCTGATAATGAAAACTAAAACTAGGACTACCACCACCATTCCAACAGGTGTGTTCATCACATAAAGTTGGATAGCGCTGTTGTACATAAGCTTTGAATTGTTGATAACTTTTCTGGGATTGTTGATAAGTCTGTTCAGCAGATTGAATCAGTCGTGGAATCTTCGCCACATGTGCGTCATAGCCCATCAATCCTGAAAATTTTAAATGTTGAGGATGTTGAACGATTACATCCAAAACAGCCTTTAGCTCATCGATCGTTTTCAGACCTCCACGGTGTAGCCCCACATCGATTTCAATATTGATGCGTAGACACAGTTGATGCTGCTCAGCAAATTTGAGGTATTGGGCTAAACGCTGTTCACTATCAATCAGCCATTGCACTTGCGATTGCGTGGCCTGCAAAACTGCCTTGTCTGCATGCTTCAAGGCCTGAATTGGCATCGGTTTTCCAAACAACACATCGGCTTGTGGCATCGACTCGAAAAGTGTTTTCAGATGTGCAAAATGAAATAGCATGAAACGCTGTGTCTTGAGCTGTGTAGCACAGTGTTGAAGCAATGCCATGCACGCCAAGGATTTCACTACCAAGCGCGGATGCAGACTATGTGGTATTTGCTGCTGAGTGATCACCAAGTTGTGATTTAATGCATCAACATCCACGATTAACTGGGGCATCCCCGTCCCGTTTTGCTTTAACAGCGTATTCAACTGTTGAAAATATGCATCCATGCCATCCCCTTTTTCATATCGTTCAATTGGTCTTCAGTGTTTAACCTTCCACGACGCTTATTCAATCAGTAATTGCTGTAGCTCTGGACTGAGCCACTTTTGCTGAGGATCTAATTCTTGTCGAATATTCAAAAAATCTTGCCACTTGGGGTACACATTTTGAAGCTGCCGCGCATTTAGGCTATGCAATTTCCCCCAATGCGGACGCCCGCCATATTTTAAAAAAATCGGCTCCACGAGCTTAAAGATGACTTGATAATCTTGCTTATAGAACTGATGCACCGAAATTGAGGCCGAATCTTGCTGATAAAACGGACTGAGCCAAATATCATCCCCACGTACAAGTCGATATTCTAGCGGGAAAAACATCGGAACCTTATGTCGTCGAAGGGTATGCAAAATTTCTTCTAAACAATTCATCCCGTGTTGCAGCGGAATCTGGTATTCCATCTCATTAAATTTGGTACTTCGAGCAGAAGGAAAAATTCGACTTGACCAGTCTACGCTCATCGAAGGTTTGACAAAAACACCTAATAATTTTTGTAGCCATGGATTCAGTGGTGGAAAAATTCGCGTCAATTCTGCACAAAGTTTGAGTAATACGTCGTCATCTAACCACTGTTCTTTTCGAGGTTGAAGGTTATCTTCCGTCTCATCTAAGGTTTTTAAAATGACCTGATCAGCATGACTAAATGCCCAGAACTCAATATGTCGATGTTTATATTGCCATTGCTGCATATTCTGCATGACATCTTTCAGCGGACATAATCGCGTCTGTTCTTTAAGTTTATACATCGGCCGATTTTGCAGCTGTACATGCGTCAGCACGCCTAAACTCCCGAGTGAAACACGCCCTGCTTGGAAAATTTCGCTGTTCTGTTCAGCACTACATTGTAGTAATTCACCCTGCGCGGTTAATAATTCAAACCTCGTAACCAATGCCGATAAACACGGTAATTCGAGTCCGGTACCATGCGTCCCTGTTGCAATAGCTCCAGCCAAACTTTGACGATCAATATCACCTTGATTAATCAGTGCCTGATCAAAAGACGCGAGCTTCTCACCCAAATCAAATAATCGTGTGCCAGCTTGGACGGTACTTTGGCAGCGTTCAGCATCGATATCTAGAATGCCTTTGAGATGATCTAAACGTACTAAGGTATCTGTGGTTTTTGCCAAAGGGCTAAATGAGTGCCCTGCGCCAACCAAGCGAATCTTAGGATGGTATTGCACCACATCCATTAATTGCTCAAGATTTTGCGGTTGTATAAATGACTTCGGGATCGACTTCTGAGCACCTGACCAATTTTCCCATGCAATGTCGTGTTGAATTGTCATATTCATCCTTATCGCCATACTTTTTATTGTATTCAGCCGTATTGTTTTATTTTTGATTTCCGCTTTTGCAATGTTAATGCACAAGCCATCTTGATTTTTTACTTAGATTATACGAAGTTCAGCATCTTCTCAAATTTAAGTTTATTGTTATAAAACAGCAAATAAGCCACGATCAATTAAAGAAAAAATCATTCGTTTATACCCCCACACAGACTATTCAAAGTGCTCTACATTATTCGTTAAGCATCATTCAAACCTGATCAATAAAAAAGATCACACACGGAAATATCTGCCAAATCAGTATAAAAAACCAACAACATCTGTATATTTTTCAACTAAATTATTTATGCTAAAAAATCAATTTTGAGAACCATAGGGTTCATTTTCTTCACCTTACTGTTTTTATTTTATTCAATTTCAATCACTTAAAAATTTAGTATAAATACTCGACTAAAGCATAAATGCAGAGAAGCTAAGGACTGAATTATTGTTAAGTCAGATTTAAAACAAATATACATGGACTTGGAGTACCACGATGGTTAGCGCATACGATGAATTGCCACGGACCCCGGCAAATTTTGTGGCACTTTCGCCTCTACGTTATTTAGAGCGTGCAGCCTATATTTATCCTGATCAGAATGCCATTATCCACGGCAATCGTCATATTTCATGGCGCCAAACGTATAACCGCTGTCGTCAATTTGCACATCAGTTGCAACAATTAGGCATTGGCAAAAACGACACTGTGTCTGTGTTATTACCGAACGTTCCAGCTATGGTTGAAGCACACTTTGCCGTACCAATGGCCGGTGCTGTACTGAATACGCTAAATACACGTCTTGATGCGAAAACCATTGCCTTCATGCTGGAACATGCTGAAACCAAAGTCCTGCTGGTTGACCCTGAATTCACTCAAGTAGCCACAGAAGCTTTAGCTTTAATCGATCAAGACATTTATGTCATTGATGTGGCAGATGCTGAATTTGAAGGTACAGCACAACCGATTGGACAAATCGAATTTGAAGACTGGTTGGCGCAAGGTGATGCCAACTTTGAATGGCACTTACCTCAAGATGAATGGGATGCCATTAGTTTAAGCTATACCTCGGGTACCACAGGGAATCCAAAAGGCGTGGTGTATCATCACCGCGGCGCATATATCAATGCAGCGAGTAACATCATTGCTTGCGGCATGACGCCACGTGCAACGTATCTGTGGACGCTTCCTCTATTCCACTGTAATGGCTGGTGCTTTGCATGGACGATGGCAGCCAATGGCGGAACCAATATTTGTCTACGTAAAATCGACCCTGAACTGATTTTCAAACTGATCGCAGAGCACAAAGTAGATTATTTCTGCGGTGCGCCAATCGTACTTTCAATGATGATCAATACGCCTGAAGAGAAAAAAGCGCAATTTGACCATCGCGTTGAAGTGATGGTTGCTGGTGCAGCGCCACCTGCTGCGATTATTGAAGGGATGCGTAATATTGGTATCAATGTCACACATGTTTACGGTTTGACTGAAACCTATGGTCCATCAGCACTTTGCGCATCGCAAGCTGGTTGGTCTGATCTTTCCATTCAAGAACAAGCACAGTTGCATTCTCGCCAAGGTGTGCCATACCCGCTTCAAGATGGCATGAAAGTCATTGATCCTGAAACCATGTTACCTGTTCCGCATGATGGCCAGACCATGGGTGAAATCATGTTCCGTGGCAACATCGTAATGAAAGGCTATTTGAAAAACCCAGAAGCAACGGCTGAAGCCTTTGCCGGTGGCTGGTTCCATACCGGCGACTTAGCAGTCTGCCAACCTGACGGTTATGCCAAAATTACTGATCGCTCTAAAGATGTGATCATTTCAGGGGGTGAAAACATTTCATCGCTCGAAGTAGAAGAAATTCTATATCAACACCCTGCTGTACTGACCGCTGCAGTGGTTGCAAAACCTGACCCTCGTTGGCAAGAAGTGCCTTGTGCCTTCATTGAATTGAAAACAGGCAAAGAGGCAACACCTGAAGAACTGATCGAATTCTGTAAACAACATCTTGCACGTTTCAAAGTGCCAAAAGATGTGGTGATTACCGAAATTCCAAAAACCTCGACAGGTAAACTTCAGAAGTTCGTTCTCCGTGAATGGGCTAAAGAGCGCGCTGTTGGTGAATTTGGTTAATATTAAAACTCAAAAGCCAAGCTTGAATTTTTCAACACTCAAACAAAAAAAAGCGACCTGATCAGGTCGGTTTTTTGATGTGAAGTCTATAACTTCACATTTGCATCAATGATCAGATCATGTTGAAATCTCTGATCATTGAGCTATCTAAGCACTTGGCTATCTAATCATGCATTAGTTATCAGACAATAAAGCCACTTGTTGAATGTAGTTAAACAATTTCAATTTCGACGCAGTCAGTTCTTCTTCACTTACATTTTTTGCCATATCACGTTGAATACGCAAAATATGCTGACGAATAGGATGATGTTCAGCAGCATTATGCGCTTTCATGAACTCTTTAATGACTGGATCACCTTGGGCAATCATACGTTCAGTCCAGCGTTGAAGCTGCGCTGTTTTTTTCGCACCTTGCTGCGGAGTCAAATAAGATAAAATCATGGTTTCATCTTCATTACGCAGCAATTTACCTACACGTTGAAACTGACGACGTCGTGCTTCATGTGAAGTAATGGTTTGTGCATCAAGTAGTGCTTCGATCAGACGCTCTTCAACAGGAAGATTTTTAATCTGTTTAGGATTCAGTTTTGCAAGTTCCTCGCCCAAAGCAGCCATACGTTGTACAGCTTTCTTTTGCTCAGTTTTACTTGCACGTCCTTCTAAGGATTCAAAGTCTTCTTCGGTATAGCGGTTCGGTCGACGTGCCACGTTTAATCTGCCTCGTAAAATTTTGCTGCAAACAGTGCTTGAATTTCAGATAAAGCTTTTTCTTCATCTGCACCTTCAATCACTAAGCGTAAAGTTGTGCCCTTGCCTGCGCCAAGCATCAGCAAAGACATAATATTTTTGGCATCTACTAATTTTCCACCCTTACCAATTTGAATCGACGAGCGAAATTTGGTCGTGACTTCGATTAGCTTGCCAGATGCACGCGCATGTAAACCCAGTTTATTAATTACGTCAACAGTTGTGTCGATCATGACCAGTGCTTCATTTCTCTATGTAGAACCTGAATAGACCATTTTGCCTCAAGTGCTTTTTTTAGTCTATCTACGATATATACCGAACGGTGTTGCCCACCTGTACAACCGATCGACACCGTCATGTAATGACGATGTCCTTCGGCAAATGCCGGCAGCCATTTATCCAAGAAATGATAAATATCTTGGAACATTTCATTGGTTTGTTCACTTTGTTGTAAAAACTGACGAACTGGCTCATCTAATCCTGAATACTTGCGTAATTCCATATCCCAGTGCGGATTGGGCAAATGACGGACGTCAAAAACATAATCTGCATCGAGTGGAATACCATGCTTATAGCCAAAAGACTGTAAGATCAAAATTAAATTATCTGCCTGTCCAAGTTTAGACAGCAAGGTATGTTTTAAATCATGTACACTCTTATCTGTAGTATCAATATGTACTGTCGAACGTAATTGAATCGGCAACAGTAAAGATTTTTCTTCCTGTATGCACTCATTTAAACTTTTGAAACGACTTGCCAACGGATGGGGACGTCGAGATGAACTGAATCGCGCAATCAATTCCTGATCACGCGTGGTCAAATAAATAATATCGACTGAGCCATGGCGTTGTAGCTGTTGAAAAACCAAATCGAACTCTTGTAAATCTGCACGTGTACTGCGGACATCCACACCCAGTGCCAGTTGTTCAAGATTATTTTCTGAATCGAGTTTTTCAACAATTTCGGGGAGTAAGGCCAATGGCAAATTATCGATACAGTAATAACCCAAATCCTCAAGTATCTGTAATGCAGATGACTTTCCAGATCCAGATTGTCCTGTAACAATTAAAATGCGCTTCATCGCTTGCTACCCCATAGCCGTTTTAAACTGCAGTATATTTAACCTGCATATTATCAATAAGACGTGTTGCGCCTAATTTAGCCGCAATAAACAACACCACGTCTTGATCAAATTCTTCAATTTTCTGTAATTCAGGTGTACGTGCTTCAACATAGTCCACAACAAAACCCGCTGCTGTCAATGTTGCTTTAATATTCGCTAACACATCTGCCAGTTGAGTTCCAGCATGTAATTCTGCCTCAGCCGTTTTCAAGCTTTGGTAAATCGTTGGTGCAATCGCACGATTTTCCGCACTTAAATAACCATTACGTGAGCTCAATGCTAAACCATCTTCGGCACGAGTAATCGGCACACCAATCACTTCTAGTGGAATATTTAAGTCACGTACAAACTGACGAATCACTGCAAGTTGCTGGTAATCTTTTTGCCCAAAGAATGCAAAATTCGGTTGAACAATATTAAAGAGTTTTGTCACAACAACAGCAACACCGTCAAAATGACCCGGACGCTGTTCGCCACACAAATCATTGGTAATGCCGCCCACGCTAATATTGGTTAAGCGCGGTTTGTTGCCATACATTTGTTCAACAGTCGGCGCAAACACGATGTCACAACCCACTTCAGCCAATAAGTGCTGATCTTGTTCCAAAGTACGTGGATAGTTGTCAAAGTCTTCATTTGGACCAAACTGAATTGGGTTAACGAAAATACTCACCACCACGACATCACACAGTTTACGTGCTTCACGAACTAAATTAAGGTGACCTTCATGCAAGTTCCCCATCGTTGGTACAAAACCAATGATTTTGCGCGCAGCACGTGCTGGATTTAGCGATGCACTTAAACCTTGAATCGTTGTTTCAGTTTTCATGTCTTACAGCTCAATTTGGAATGTATGTTCTTTGGCAGGGAAGCTACCATCTAGTACGGCAGCATGATACGCCTTAAACGCATCCACAATTGCCGTTTCCCCTGCTTGCTCTTTCATAAAGTTGCGAACAAATTTCGCCACGTGACTAAACGTCAGTCCCAACATATCTTGTTGAACCAAGACTTGAGCATCCGTATCTGCACCGGCACCGATCCCAATCACAGGTGTATTTGGGAATAATTCACTAATTTCTTTACCCACTTGGGCAGGAACACATTCCAAAAGTAAAAGTGCTGCACCTGCATCAACCACAGCTTTACAATCTGCAATGAGTTGATCCGCGGTTTCGCGTGTACGTGCTTGCACTTTATAACCGCCAAACACATGAACCGATTGCGGAGTTAACCCTAAATGCACACACACCGGAATACCATTACGGGTCAATACTTCAACTGTTTCTGACAACCATGCGCCACCTTCCAATTTGACCATCTGCGCGCCTGCTTGCATCACGATCTTTGAATTTACTAAAGCGTCATTCAAAGTGGCATAGGTCATAAAGGGCAAATCAGTCAAAATAAAAGCATGTTTATTGCCACGACGCACTGCTGCAGTGTGATATACCATATCTTCAACAGTGACAGGCAAAGTTGAGTCATTCCCTTGAATGGTCATCCCCAATGAATCACCAATCAGAATACTATCGACTTCAGCAACTTCCATTGCTTTTGCCATGCTCGCATCATAGCAAGTCAGGCAGGAGAATTTGCGGCCTTCCGCTTTAAATTTTTTCAAGTCACTTAGACTAATCATTTCAATATTCCTCAGATGACGGCTTTCTCAAGTGGTCATACAAAAATTAAAGATGGGCCCAGTTTCCTGCATCCAATACAGTTAAATTTGGATTATTCAAAATAGGTAAATCTTTTAATGGTTGTCCTTTAATCTGTAGATTCTCATCTAAATCCAACAAAGGTTTCAACACAAAATCACGCTCTAAAACACCAACATGAGGCACCGTCAAACGTTCATTTTGAATGTGCTGTTCACCATAAATCAGTAAATCTAAATCAAGTGTACGCTCCCCCCAATGACGTAGGCGTACACGCCCCGACTCTTGTTCAAAGCGTTGCAATTCATCCAACAAAGCCAAAGGCGCTAGATGAGTTTCTAATGCAACCGCTGCATTTAAATAATTCGGCTGATCTTGTGGCCCCATTGGCGGGCTTTGATACAGTTTTGAGACTTTCACTTTTCCGAGTGTTGCAAGTTTATGCACCGCTTCACTAAGGATCTGTAGAGAATCACCTAAATTACTGCCTAAACCAATATATGTCAGCGTCATTGTGTTGGCCCAAAAATAACCTGAGTCAAATCTCGTTTCACACGTTTACGTTTTAAAATCGGATGATCTGCACCAATTTCACCACTGGCTGACGCTGCCACGATTGACACTGTCGCTGGACTGTTGGCATGTGATTTAGGCTTACGTTGACGGCGACTTCTGCTTTCTGGTTCATTCACCAGCGGTTCAATTTCAACTTGCTGATGAGTAGAAGTTTTGGCTTCCACATCTTCATGCGCCGCTTTACGACGACTCTTGGCACGTTGACGATTGTATTGGCTAATTGCCAGTTCTTTTTCGTCAGTGCTCATCTGCTGATAAGCATCCCACCACTGGCCCATACCTTGCGTGCTTGTATCGCCCGATTTTTCACGCAGCAGCAGAAAGTCAAAGCCTGCACGGAAACGCGCATGACCTGATAGTGCTTCAATTTGCTGTGGTTTTGGATTCAGCAAACGGGTTTGCATTTCCCAAACTTCACGAATAAATGTTTCTGCAAAGCGTGGAATAATGGTTCGTGTAGCCTGACGTTTCAATACATCTAAACCAGCTTGAGCACGCGCTTCAGCAGGAACTACACCTTTATTCAGATAGAACGTACAACGTTCTTGGAACGGGATCCACAATAACACGGCATAGAAAAATGCAGGGTTAATGGTTTTCCCAATCGAAATACGTTGATCGGTATTTTTTGCAGCCAACTCAATAAATGGGGTTACGACCGGTTTGATATCTGCAAATAATTGATACCAAATACCAAAATCGATCAGCATCGGTAAGACGCGATTGAGATGCCCCATGGTAAAGAGCTTTTGTGACTCATCGTATAAACGATGTGGAGACACATCACGCAGCAATTGAGTGAGTTCTGGAGTAAAAACATCCAGAATTTTTTCATCAATATTAAAGTTTAATTTGGCTGCAAAACGTAAAGTCCGAAGCATCCGCACAGGATCTTCTTCAAAACGTAATTGTGGATCACCCAATAAACGCAACGTTTTATGCTTAATGTCATCTACTGCATGACAAAAATCTAGCACTTCACCTTTGCGTGGTTGGTAATACATTGCATTGATCGAGAAGTCACGACGTGCAAAGTCTTGCTCAATCGTACCCCAATTATTATCACGTAAAATCATGCCCGCAGCAGAAGTCACGGCTTTTTTAGGTGGCGCACGAAAGGTCGCAACTTCGATCAGTTCACGTCCTGAGTAGACATGCGCCAGCTCAAAACGACGACCAATAATTCGGCAACGTCGCCCGAAGACTTCTTTCACCTGAGCTGGTGTCGCATTAGTTACGGCATCAAAATCTTTAGGTGCATAACCCAACATTAGGTCACGGACACCGCCACCCACGATATAAGCTTCATAGCCTGCCTTAGTTAAGGCATCAATCACATCTAAAATGGAAGAAGGTAATTGTGCGGTTGATAAACCACATTTGGACGCGCGCAAAGTTTGCAAAAGACGCTGTCTCCTACGTCTGAACGTAAAATTCTTAAGATGTCGCTAATGATATCTCTAACACAATCAAAGGGCAATTTGATTATCTCGATGCTCAAGCTGAGCTTAACCTAATTCTTTTTTTTACACTTCACTTAAAGTGCCAATTTTGCTTTATTTTTAGCAAACAGCGCAGGACCGATGCCCTTAACCTGTTGAATATCATCAATGCTTTTAAATAAGCCATTACTTTTACGATATTGCACAATGGCTTCTGCTTTTTTCTGACCAATCCCATGTAATGTTTGCAGTTCATCAACTGAGGCTGTATTTAAGCGTACTTGATCTGATCGGCTATTTTGCTGAGTGCTGGGTCGTGACAAATAATAGTTGGTATTGCTCGGTGCAGTTGTCGCTTTGGACTTAGTGGCCTCAGATTGCTTTTTTAATTGCTGATCTTGAGCTTGCTGCATGGCTTTCCATTCCGCGTAGCCCGAAGGGCTTTGAGCATAAGTCAAATCTGCCATTAAACCCAAAACCAAGACAAGTAGTTGCGTAAAGTATTTATTCTTTAGGATGCGGTACATATTTAGCCTGTTGTTTTAATTGTTGTTTTGCCTGTTCCCACAACTGATCCATTTCAGTCAGAGACAGGTCTTCTACATGTTTTTGTTGTAATGTGGCTTGTGCTTCAATATAAGCAAAGCGGCTTCTAAATTTATGAATGGTACTTAAAAGTGCCATCTCACTTGAGATGCCAATCTTACGTCCAACATTCACCAGAGAAAATAAGCAATCACCAAATTCATCAAATATTTCGTCGGATTTTTTGCCTGCCAAAGCCTCTTTTAATTCCCCCAGCTCTTCCTCAAGCTTGCCATAAGCCCCTTCAATATCTGGAAAATCAAAGCCAATTTTCGCCACATTTTTTTGAATTTCATCTGCTTGGCTTAATGCAGGAGCATGTTTAACCTCATCTAATCTTGATGCTAATTTCCCTCCTTTTTCTTGTTGTTTAATCTGTTTCCATAGTGTTGCCACATCATCCGCATTGAGTGCTGAGAACTGCTCTGCCTGAAACACATGGGGATGACGGCGAATTAATTTATCTGTAATGGCTTGCACCACATCTTGAAAATCAAACGCGCCTTGTTCGCTATACATCTGCGACTGAAAAACCACTTGCAGCAACAAATCCCCCAGTTCATCTCGCACATCGTCAATCTGACCTGAACGAACCGCCGCTTCAACTTCATAGGCCTCTTCTATAGCATAACGAGTCAGACTTTCTGGGGTTTGCTTTTGATCCCATGGACATTTTTCACGTAATTCTTTCATCACTGCTAATAATTGTTCCATGTGAACTCCAGCTATTTACTCATCAGTACATTGTTTCGATTACAGAATTTGATATGCTCAAAATTCACTCAGGGAATGAGCAACTCAATTCAGGGAAGCATAACATGCAAAGTATTTTTATTAGCGGTGCAGGACAAGGGATTGGCGCAGCAATTGCACGACTGTTCATACAACAAGGCTATAAAGTTGGGCTCTACGACATTAACCAATCTCAAGTCACCTCATTAGCTGCTGAACTCGGTAGCCATGCCAAAGCTGGGCTTTTAGATGTGACACAACCAGAGCAATGGCAAAGCGCTTTAGCTGAATTTGTTGCATGGGCAGGTCAGCTGAATATCTTAGTCAATAATGCCGGAATTCTGTATTCAGGTAGCTTTGAACATACGGAACTGTCTGCACACCACCGTACGATTGATATCAATGTCAAAGGGGTGATAAACGGTTGCTATGCGGCATTTCCCTATTTAAAACAAAGCAATTTTGCTCGTGTGATTAACCTCTCTTCGGCTTCAGCAATTTATGGACAAGCGGATTTAGCCAGTTATGCTACATCTAAATTTGCTGTCCGCGGGTTCACTGAAAGCTTGGATATTGAATGGCAAAAATACAATATTCGCGTTTTAGATGTGATGCCTTTATTTGTTCAAACCGCGATGGTGCAAGACATGGATGCACAAAGTGTTAAGAAAATGGGCGTCAATCTTCAACCGAGCGATGTCGCTCAGCAAATTTATGCCTTGGTACAAAAACGGGATTCGGTCTTAATGGCCACACATACACCTGTAGGGATGAAAGCTAAATTTTTATTTAATTTATCGAAGTTTAGCCCGCAATTTGTCAACCGCTTAAGTAATATTTGGATTGCACAAAAACCCAAATAGCAACGTGTTACTAATCATTTAATTTTGCAATCATATTTGTACGCAAATTACACAAAGTTACACAATTG
Source organism: Acinetobacter sp. YH12129 (assembly GCF_013418685.1). Taxonomy (NCBI): domain Bacteria; kingdom Pseudomonadati; phylum Pseudomonadota; class Gammaproteobacteria; order Moraxellales; family Moraxellaceae; genus Acinetobacter; species Acinetobacter sp. YH12129. The sequence continues at coordinate 20,364 of NZ_VPBP01000016.1, read as the reverse complement.
TCACATTTTAACAGGACAAAATTCCTTTTTTTGAATAATATTCACCCGCCCATTACTTTCGGGCGTTTATTTTCTAACAATAAAAGTGAATTATTTCATGAAAAAATTACTTGTTCTTGCAACTGTTACTTCTATTTCAATTTCTGCTTTTGCTACAACTCAATTCGCATCTTCAGAATTAAAAGCGATGGATTGTGCAACTCTTGCTGTTGAAAAAGCGAATGCTAAGCGCTCTTTAGAAGCTGCTGACAAAAACATTGCAAACATCCAAGCATCTGCTCAAGCGCCAGGCAAATCATTGAGCAAATTTGCTGGTTTAGCGGGTGGCGCTCTTGCTGCTTTCGGTGGTAACTCTGAAAAAGCTGCTCGTGCAGGCAACATTGCAAACAGCTTGGCTGGTGAGCAAGATACTTCAGAAGCAGGTAATCTTGAACTTCAACAAGCGAACAAATCTGCTGCTCAAGCAAACATCGACAACATTGGTATCTACCAAGGTTCTAAAAAATGCAAAATCTAATCTAAAGCCAGTTTAGATTAATTTAAAAAAAAGCCCTGTTCAGCCAGAACAGGGCTTTTTTCATGATGATTTTATTTCATACCGATTTATAAGACATTCAACTCAATATTAGGCAAATGAAAGCCTCGGCAAGATTGTTCACTTTGCCATGCCACCGTCAACATCACATGCGGCAGTTGAATATTCTGATAAGCAAAAGTGCCAATAGCGGGGTGACTACACATCCCTACATTGTGCTCAGGATGACACTGCGTATTCAGTTCATTCAGGTTCACTCGGATCCCTAAACCTGATGCTTTAAGTACCGCCTCTTTAGTGGTCCAAACTTTAAACCAAAAATCAGGATCATGCTCACAACTGTCCCAATTAAGCAATTCTTCGGGATGAAAGCTGTGTTGAGCCATCGCTTCAAAACGGACTTTTCGATTTAAATCCTCAATATCCACACCAATATTGGCGATTTTTTCACTGCTGGCCAAAACATAATGCTGCTGGCTATGACTATGATTAAAATGAAAGTGTGGAAACTCAGGAAGAAAAGGCTTACCAAACGCAGACTTTGAAAAATCTGCATTTTCAACTGACTTATTTAACTGCTGCCCAAGTAATTGATTGCGATATTGGTAAATGGCTTGTTTACGCACGGCAATTACCTCTTGACGACTCAAGCCATGCGGCTCCACAAAGAAGTCAGTAATTGCACTATATTCGAGCTGAATTTTCGCCATAAGTTATTGATCCAATATCTTTTACACTACATCCATGACGCTATATTTTATGCGATTCACCCAAACAAAATACACCACAATACAGATGAGCGCATCGGTCCTTTGACTCATCGAGATTTTAAAACTCAGTTTAAAAATATTTAAAACCACTTAAGAAATACTTAATATTATAAATATATTCAAATACTTAAGTATAATAAATATTTCAAATACATCTTCAATTAGATAAAATACTCTAGATTCTTATAACTTTAATTTAAAATTCGGGGTAAACCAGATGCTAAGAAAAATCACGTTAATCAGTTCACTTTGCGTCCTACCATGTTTCGCTCAGGCAGGATTATTGGATGCAGCCGTTGCAGTAATGGGTGCCAAAAATGGCGCGATTATGGACCAAGCTGAAGCGCGTATGAATCAAAGCCGTCAAGAAGCTGCCTATGCCGTAGCTCAAGCAGACCGTGGCTATGCCTCAAATTTCAATCAAGCTAACCAAACCAACAATAGTGTTTATAGCACCAGTTATTTAAAAACCTTAGATTGCACTGATCTGAGCGTTGAACGTAAAACTTTCGAACGCACATTGGAAGCATCGCAACTGGCATTAAGCCAAGCGTCTGCACAGCAAAATAATCAAGTTTCAAAATGGGCGGGGCTTGCTGGCAACGCGCTATCCGCATTTTCAGGTCAATCTGAAACAGCCGCGCGTATGGGACAATTTGCGACAGCTTTTTCTGGCAATAAAAATACACAACAGGATAGCAGCAGCGCACAGCAAGCCATGGAAATTGCTCAAACTAATCTGGATAATATTGATATTTACCGCCAAGCTAAAAAGTGTAAAAACTAATTTCTACATCTTTTTAGATAAATAAAGTGAAATAAAAAAGCCTGCATATCTGCAGGCTTTTTTTGTTCATCTAAACTTAGCGTTTGAATTTCTTTTCCGCCTTTTTGAACTTCTGAACATAACGGCGTTTACGTGCAGCCGTACGCTCATCGATTTGGGATTTACGACCTTCAAATGGGTTATCAGAGGTTTTAAATTCAATTTTGACTGGCGTACCTTCAAGTTTATAAACTTTACGGAACACGTTTTCTAGGTAACGACGATAGTCATTTGGCGTTTTATCGACTTTGTTACCATGAATCACAATCGTCGGTGGATTTTGTCCGCCCATATGCGCATAACGCATTTTGATACGACGACCTTGAACCATTGGTGGTTGGTGCGCATCAGTTGCATCATTCAAGATCTGAGTGATTTTCGCAGGTGATACTTTCAAATGCGAAGAATCATAAGCACGGTGGATCGATGGATAAAGATCACCAACACCTGTACCGTGAAGTGCAGAAATTAAGTGAATTTTTGCCCAAGGAATAAAGTCAAAACGACGTTCAACATCTAATTTACACTGTTTACGGTCGTAGTCAGACATGTTGTCCCATTTGTTGATGGCAATCACCATCGCACGGCCTGCTTCAAGCGCATAACCGATCAAATGCAAGTCTTGCTCAACGATCCCTTCACGTGCATCGACAACAATTACCACAACATGCGCATCTTTCATCGCTTGTAAAGTTTTCACAATCGAGAATTTCTCGATCATTTCGTCCACTTTACCTTTACGACGTACACCCGCAGTATCGATTAATGTGTATTTACGACCATCACGTTCAAATGGAATATAAATTGAGTCACGTGTAGTACCCGGCTGGTCAAATGCAACCACACGGTCTTCACCCAACAAACGGTTCACTAAAGTCGATTTACCTACGTTTGGACGACCAATAATCGCTAAACGTAAGCCAGTGTCTTTATCGTGTTGTTCTTCACTTTCATCTTCAGGCACTTCAGCTAACACTTCTTCAAGCATTTGCTGAACACCACGACCATGGCTGGCAGCCACTTGAAGTGGTTCACCCATACCCAATTTGAAGAATTCAACTAAAGCTGCTTCGGCATGAACACCATCAACTTTGTTGGCAACAAGATAAACTTTTTTACCTAGCGTACGTAAGTCACGTGCAATTTGCTCATCAGATGCCAATAGGCCTGCGCGCGCATCAACAACGAAGACAATAATATCTGCTTCATTAATGGCAGTTTTTGACTGTTCTGCCATGTACGAGTCGATACCACCTTCAGTTTCGCCAATACCCCCAGTATCAACGACGATGAAAGATTTATTTTGATAAGTCGCGTCACCATACTTACGGTCACGAGTCAGACCGGCAAAGTCAGCAACGAGAGCATCACGGCTCTTGGTTATCTGGTTAAACAACGTTGATTTTCCGACGTTCGGACGACCAATGAGCGCAATTACGGGTTTCATAGATTAACCTTTATTCCAGATCAGCCAGTTTGGTCTGGTCTGAACATCAGAAAGCTTAGGAAGAATGGAAATAGGATAAATGCCTAAAATAAATAAAAACACGGGGCATTGATGATTCAATCCCCCGCGTTCAAAAATACGGTTTGGCTTATTTTAACATAAGCCGCAGAAAAATTAACGGTTCTGCCAAATGCTTAATGCACCCTTACGTGTCGATACATATAATTGGTTGTCAATTACACGTAGTGAACGTACTTCACCACTGGTTTTAGAACGACCAACCAACTCACCTGTCGCTGGGTTGATTAAGTGAAGTACACCATCCAGATCACCAACCACAAGGTCTTGACCTAACATCACTGGGTTACTCAAATTACGATTAAGCAATTGGTCATTTTCCCACAATGTTTGACCAGTGGTAATTTCGTAAGCCACAATTTTACCATCAGTTTGTGTCACAAAGACACCATTGCCCGCAACTTCAGGACGCTGAATGCTGCTCGCATCATTGCTCCAGATCACTTGTTGTGAGGCAAGATCAAGCGCTGTCACTTGGCCTTGGTAACTGGTGGTAATTAAAAATTGACCTGCTACAGTCGGTTCACCGTCAATATCAATGAGACGTTGTACATCTGAACGACCGTCTGACACTGCAACACGACGCTGCATTTTCGGGATACCGCTCAATGCATCAATCACATAAATATAGGCATTTGAAGAAGCGATGAGAACATGACGCGCATCGAGTGATACCGGTGCTGCCATACCACGTAAACTAAACTGCACATTTGGCAAGTTATAGGTCCAAGTTTGTTGACCCGTTGCCACATCGTTTGCGTATACCGTACCATCATTGGTGACTGAAATAACACGACCTGCTTGAATCAACGACGGTGAAAGTAACGCGCCAGTTAATTGTGCAGTCCACTTTTGCTCACCTGTTGCCTGATCTAATGCAAATAATTGACCTTTTGCATTACCGACAACCACGATACCGTCAGCAGCTTCAACACCTGCAGTCAAACCTTGCTTAGAGATTTTCTTCTGCCATAAACGCTCTTTACCTTTGTAGGCTTGAACTTCACCGTTAGGGTTTACGCTAAAAACAACGCCATTATCTGCATCCATACGTAAACGCAGTGGATCTGCTTCTTCAGTTGAAGCCACACTGTTTGAAAATACAGGTGCTAAAGTTTTTGCCTGTTCCAATTTTGGTAAAGGATTTGGTTTTACTTTTTCTACTTTTCCTTTATTTGCACAACCAGCCAAAGCAAGTGTTAAAACTGTCAGCGCACAGGTAATTTTGTATTTTCTATTCATTCAGTTGCTTCCACTTGTGTATCTATAATCGGACGTTCAATTTCAGGATCATCAACTAAAACGCCTACACTTTCGAGTTTAATTTGTAAAATTTGACGTTCTTCTTGTCGCTCAACCAAAGCATCCCATGCACTTTGATAAACTTTCTTTGCATTTTCGATATCATTTTTCGCAACATAGACGTCGCCACGGGCTTCATCTGCAGTCGCTTGAAAAGCAGGTTCTTTAACTGCTTCTAAGGTTTTTAATGCTTCATCAAATTTCTTTTGCGCCAATTGTGCATACGCTAAACGTAATTTCACCAATTGAACTAAGCCTGCATCGTCAACTTTCGAATTTTCAACTTTTTTCAAAGCTTTTTCAGCGTTGGCATAATCTGCTTTATCATACGCCAATTTTGCCATAAGCAACTGAGTTTGAATGGCTTGTGGCGAATCTGGCGCTTCTTTTACAATTTTATCTGCAGTCGCAGAAAGTTGTGTAAAAGCATCGCCAGTCGCCGCCTGAGCATCATCCATTAACTGCTGTACTTTGGCTGTTTGCATTTGCGATTCAGCCAAAGTTTTCTTCTGCCAGTATTCCCATCCGAAAAAGGCAATCAACGCAATTAAAATGCCGCTAACAATGGCAGAGCCATATTTTTTAGCAAACGATTTTAAATTATCAAGTTGTTCTTCTTCACTCAATGCGCTCATGAAATTACCTTTTCCTTATGTTATAGGGATTATTTTGAAGAAATTTTTCCGATAATGAAGGCAACAAAGTCTGCCACATTCACTTCGTGTTGTTCTGCAATCGCTAGCTCTTTTACCAGCACTTGCCCTGCTGCTTGCTCACGTTCACCATAAATCACAGCAAATAAAGCACCCGATTGGTCGGCTTTTTTCATTTGCGATTTCATTGAACCTTGTGAACCAACTTTTAAGCGAATGTTGCTACCCGCTGCTTCAAGTTGATCACGAATTTGTTCAGCAAGTACCAACGCTTTACCTTGAGTTGCAGGATCTGAAACCAAGAATAGCTCACAGTCACGCACTGGGGTATTGTCTTCCACTTGTTCAAGTAGAAGAAGCAAACGCTCCATACCCATTGCAAAACCAACAGCGGGCACTGACTGGTCTGCTTTACCTTTAAGCTGACCGACTAAACCGTCATAACGACCACCAGCACATACTGTTCCTTGAGAACCTAAGTGTGTAGTTGTCCATTCAAAGACCGTTTTATTGTAGTAGTCGAGACCACGAACCAATTTTTGATTGATCACAAAACCAATACCAGCATCAGTCAAATACTGCTGCAATTGGGCAAAGTGAGCCAACGTTTCTTCACCCATAAAGTCGTGAAGTTTTGGCGCATTTTCCAAAATGCTTTGTGTTTTTGCATCTTTAGAATCCAAAATACGCAGTGGATTCGTAGTTAGACGACGCTGTGAATCTTCATCTAAGTCATTTTTATGTGACTCTAAAAATTCAACCAATGCTGCACGATAAGCTGCACGTTCATCAGACTCACCTAAAGTATTGAGTTCTAATTGAACTTTATCTGCAACGCCCATGCGTTTCCACAAACGCGCAGTCATTAAAATCAATTCTGCATCTTGATCTGGTGTTGCAACACCAAAGGTTTCTACGCCAAATTGATGGAACTGACGGTAGCGACCTTTTTGTGGTTTTTCATAGCGGAACATTGGGCCGACATACCATACACGCGGTGTAGCACCACGAAGTAAGTTATGTTCAAGCATTGCACGTACACACCCTGCTGTTCCTTCTGGACGCAAAGTCAAAGACTCAGGCGGATTACCTTTGTCTAAGAATGTGTACATTTCTTTTTCAACGATATCCGTTGCATCACCAATAGAACGTTTGAACAGATGAGTCTGCTCCACAATCGGCAAGCGAATTTGCTGATAACCATAAGCATCCATCAGGCTAGATAGATGCTGTTCTAGACGTCTCCATGCAGGACTTTGCGTAGGGAGAATGTCATTAAAACCTTTGATTGCGACGATTGAACTCATGATCTACTCAGAAAAACTTGTGCGAATAATCTCTTTAGCTTTAGCGTCTTCAAGATCGCTAACACGTTGACGAACCATCGCTTCGATTTCGTCAACCAACTGATTTGTGTCAATTAAATGGCTCTTTTCGCCATTACGATACACCAGTGAACGCGGACTTGCACCTACTACACCAATATCGGCTTCTTTGGCTTCGCCCGGACCATTTACTTTACAACCAATCACCGATACATCCATTGGGGTACGAATATCTTCTAAACGCTCTTCCAATGTTTGCATGACTTTGATGACATTAAACTCTTGGCGTGAACAACTTGGGCATGCAATAAAGTTAATGCCGTTTGAACGTAAGCCCAATGATTTTAAAATATCAAAGCCAATTTTGATTTCTTCTTCAGGCTCTGCTGCCAATGAAATACGCATGGTGTCACCAATGCCTTCCATCAACAAACCGCCTAAAGCGATAGCAGATTTGACTGAACCCGTGCGGTAGACACCTGCTTCAGTCACACCTAAGTGTAATGGGTTATCAATTTGTGCAGAAAGTAATCGGTAAGCATCCATAGTCAGGAATACATTCGATGCTTTGACTGACACTTTAAATTCATGGAAATTTAAACGGTCTAAAATATCAATATGGCGCATTGCAGATTCAAGCAAAGCCTGACCTGTAGGCTCACCATATTTCTTTTGAATATCTTTTTCGAGCGAACCTGCATTGACACCAATACGCATAGAGATGTCATTATGTTGTGCAGCAGCTACCACTTCACGGATTTTGGCTTCAGAACCAATATTACCCGGGTTAATACGCAAACAATCTGCACCAAGGTCTGCAACACGTAAAGCAATTTTATAATCAAAGTGAATATCGGCAACCAGTGGCACTTGCACACGTTTACGAATTTCACCAAAAGCTTCAGCAGCTTCCATACTCGGTACAGAAACACGCATGATGTCCGCACCGACGTCTACACAGCGCTGAATCTGTGCCACGGTCGCTTCGACATCACAGGTTTCAGTATTGGTCATACTTTGGATGCTGATCGGCGCATCACCACCGACATACACCGAACCTACTTTAATTTTACGCGTTGGACGGCGCTTAATTGGATTTTCAATCATTGTTCAGTCTGCTCTGTTGTCCCTTAACGTGATAAACGGAAATCTGCTTTGCCGTTTACGGTATATGGTGACAATGAAATATTTTCATTATTTAAGCTTAATGACACTGCTGTTGCATCATCCAAACGAATTTGGAATGGTGTTTCACCGTTTAAGTTGAGCGTCGATGCTTGACGACCTGTCGCCAACACCTTACCCGTAGAATCCACAATATGTACTGAAGTTGGGCTACTGAAGGTCAATGTCAATTGATCGCCACTGACCGCTGCATTTCCGCCATTCATGTCGAGGACTTGAACTTCTGAAGCGACATCACTGGTCACAGCGTCTTCATTATCGCTGCCCGAGGTCATGCCTTGAATCGCTGCCACGATCGCACCAATGACCACCAACACCGCCAATGCAATCAAACCACGTTTGATCCATTTACGATTACGGTCACGGTTAGAACCGGGTAATTTACCCATAATTTTAATCGGTGAATTATTTAACGCGTGATTTGGCAACAATCCCGTATCGTTGGCATAAATATCATCAAAACGTTGAATGATATTGGTTGCATCAACTTTTAAATATTTGGCATAAGTGCGGTAGTAACCTTTAATAAAGGTCGCTTCAGGCAATGACTTATAATCATCTTGCTCAAGTGCAGTCAGTGTTTTTAATGGAATATTGAGTTCTGATGCGACAGCTTCAAGTTCCAGTTTTTGCGTAATACGTACTTGACGTAAATACTCACCTGGGCGTTGTACATTTCCTAATGCATTTGGAGCTACGCTCGAACCATTCGATTGCGGTGAATTAGGATTTACTTCCATACGGCCTCAGTACTGTACTGTAATTGCAAATAGCGTTGGTATTCAGGACTTTCTGGGAATAAAGCACGTAACTGGTTAACCAGTACTTGCATACCCAAATTGTCGCCATTGGCACGCGCTGTTCGAATGCCAATCCAGAGTGCACGCGCACCCTGATTTTTTTGTCCTACTGCACGTACAAATTGTTCATACATTTGTGTGGCAGCAGGGAACTGCTGATTCAAATAAAAGATTTCAGACAACTCTAACATTGAAACATAGGAATCACGATTAGCCTGCAAAGCTTGTTTGAATGATTTTTCAGCATTCGCCACATCCCCCACTTTCAGGTAAATTCGACCTAAATTTTCCAATGCTTTGAAACGTTGATCATAACCTAAAGTTGAACCTGCGATGCTGAACTGTTCAATCGCGTCATTATAGCGCTCAACTTGGTATAAATACGTACCGTAGTTGTTACGTGCTTGAGAATTTTTTGAGTCTACTGAAATTGCACGCTTAAAATAACTATCTGCTTTTTCTAAGTTGGCTGGGCTGCCTTCTCGTTGTAGTAAGACACCCATCATCATATTGGCTTGGGAATCGCGAGAATCCACCTCTAAAGCCTGATCTAATGCACGTTTAGCAGAGTCCAAATCCCCTGCTTTCAGATGTTCAACAGCCAATTGCGTTCTGATTTTTACGGCTTTCTCTGGGTCTTTTTTCCCAATCTCAGGCGTTTGACATGCTGTTAATGCCAAAACCGATGCACATAAAGCTGAAACGAAAGTGAACTTATACGTTAACTTTTTCAATTGGCTGCCTCTTTATTATCCTTGTGAGCGCAGTATCTCATTTTGCTGCGCAACTTTCTTTTTCCATTGCTCCGCACGACGAGTACGGTCAGCAACTTGCCCCACGAGTTGTCCACACGCAGCGTCGATATCATCACCACGTGTCTGACGAATCGTACACACAAAACCGGCATCAGACAAAGTTTTTTGGAAAGAAATAATACGGTTACGGCTTGAACGACCGTATGGCGCATGCGGAAACGGGTTAAACGGAATTAAATTAATTTTGCTTGGGAGGTTTTTCAACAGCTTTAACATTTGCTGTGCATGTTCAGGATGGTCATTTACACCATCTAACATCACGTATTCGATAGTCACGTGTTTACGCGAACTTTCATTACCATCTTTGGCGATATAACGCTGACACGCTGCAATCAACTGTTCCAACGGATATTTTTTATTGATCGGAACAAGTTCGTTACGTAGTTCATCATTTGGCGCATGGAGTGAAATTGCCAAGGCTACATCAATGTCTTGTGCCAATTGGTCAATTTTAGGCACCACCCCTGAGGTTGATAAAGTCACACGACGCTTCGACATGCCATACGCAAAGTCATCCAACATGATACGCATTGAATTCAATACGGCATCATAGTTCAACAGTGGCTCACCCATGCCCATCATCACCACGTTGGTCACTGAACGCTCACGATCAGCAACTGGCACATCTTCCATATAAGAGAAGTTCGCCATCCAAAGCTGTCCAATAATTTCAGCTTGGCTCAAGTCACGTTGAAAACCTTGTTTCCCAGTTGAACAGAATGAACAGTCCAGAGCACAGCCCACTTGTGATGAAATACACAAGGTCTTACGTGCGCCGGTTTTATCTTCTGCAGGAATGAGCACGGTTTCAACCAATGAACCAGCACCATCACCTACACGGAACACCCATTTACGAGTACCGTCTTTTGAATAATTTTTATGCACCACTTCAGGCGCTTTAATTTCACAAATCTTTTCTAGTTTTTCACGCAATTTACCAGAAATATTGGTCATTTCAGCAAAATCAGTCACGAAGAACTGATGAATCCATTTCATCACCTGCCCAGCACGGAACTTTTTCTCCCCCATTTCTTCGAAGAATTTTTCCATTTGCGGACGTGACATGCCCAGTAAATTCACTTTCTCCACAGTATTTTGCTGCGTCGGAGCGGATGGAGATTGTTGCTGTGCATCAGAAACAGCTGATGTAGCGACTACTTCAGTACTCATGTGTAATTACCTAAACCATGTCTAAAGATCAAAGGAGAAGCTCAGTTATTGAGCAAAGAATTATTCAGAGAATAAAAAAACCAGACAAGCAGTATACCACTTATCTGGTTTGAATACTTCGAATTAACGAGTACGTGGAGCGATCTCAGTTTGAGCGAAGAAGTAGTTAACTTCACGATCAGCAGATGCTACAGAGTCAGAACCGTGAGCAGCGTTTTCGTCGATGCTTACAGCGAAGTCTGCACGGATAGTACCAGGAGCAGCTTCTTTAGGGTTAGTTGCGCCAAGGATTTCACGGTGAGCAAGAACTGCGTTTTCGCCTTCAAGAACTGAAACTACAACTGGACCAGAAGTCATGAATGCAACTAGGTCACCAAAGAAACCACGTTCTTTGTGCTCAGCGTAGAAGCCTTCAGCTTCAGCTTGAGTCAAGTGTTTCATTTTAGTTGCAACGATTTGAAGACCAGCTTTTTCGAAACGAGCAAAGATGTCGCCGATGTGGTTTTTAGCAACTGCGTCTGGTTTAACGATAGATAAAGTACGTTCAATAGCCATGAGAGGCTCCTTAAGTCAATTTGACGTGAAAAATTTGCCGCATTATACCGAATAATGCGCTATTTTCTGCTTTTGCTATACAAAAAAATTGCTTTTTTCGATGTAGGGATTAACTTGCCTCATCAATCCAGGCCATCTGAATTCCCTCAAGCAGACCTTCAGTCGACTTTTCAGGGTCATCAGTGAAATTTGGCAATGCACATACCCATGCATGTAGGTCAGTAAAGCGAATCCATTGCGGATCAACATCAGGGTGAGCTTCATACAGCTCAATTGCGATATCAATGGTATCTGTCCAGCGTAAACCCATGGGTCTTCCTAACATCGTCTATAGAATGATGGCTTACTTTAACAAATTTCGGCAATTGGACGTGATAAACCCTTTTAATTTTTTTATTACCAGATTTTGCAATTAAGATCTCCACATCAAACTATAAAACCAAACCTAAAAGAGGTGCACAGAGAATCATTGCGGCACCCACTGCAGCGCCTATTGCAGCACCGACGGCAACATCACTCGGGTAATGCAATCCTAAGATCATGCGGGATAATGCCACCAATAAGCTAAAGGGCAACATTAAGACCAACAGCATGGGTTGAATATAGCCCAGCACAGTTGTTGCCATCACTGCATGTAGAGTATGCCCTGATGGAAAACTAAAATGATCTAGAGGGCGTTCACCTAAGCGAATCACTTGATGCACTTGATACGGTCTTGGGCGCACAGTTTTCTTTTTGAGGAGTTTATAGATCGAGGTGCCGACGAAACCACCCAGTAATACATAGACGATTTGCACACTGTAGGAGATGCCCTGCACGATCCAAACCGTCACCAACATGACATACCAAAACACACCATCACCAAGTCGACTCACCATTTTAAATATGTCAGCGACAACTTGTTGATGTGAAAAATGATTGAGATAAATACAGCCTTTTAAATCGAGATGCAGCATTCTTGTTTTTGCATTTTTAAAATTCATCGCTAATCTCCTATCTACAGTCAAAGTCTGACTATGTTGGGGTTGAGCTAGATTTGTGTTGTTATTTTTACAAGTTTAGTTCTGTGTTTGACTCAGCTTAAGTTGTCTTTTTGACAGTGCAATGATGCTTTGATGACAGTTCAATGAATATTGGTTATGAGGATGCTCAACCAGTATATAACCAATAGCGCTAGCTCCATTGGCTCATCATGGCTTGATCCACCACGCGATATAGCGCTTGCTCAAATTGCTGTACGGGATATTGCCATCCAATTTTAGCAGCGTCTTTTGCCGCCTCGATGCCCATGGTTTTTAATTTAGCGCGTTGCGGCAATTGCTGCATAAGACGTATAAATTTATCGGTTCGAGATAAATGACATAACCATCCCGTTTGCTGATTTCTCACGTGCAGTTGGGCACATGCAGCATTATATGCAATCACAGGCAATCCGCTAGCCATCGCCTCCAAAACCACATTACCAAAGGTCTCAACCTGACTTGCGAAAACAAAAACATCCGCACTGGCATAGGCTTCCGATAAAGCCTGACCACTTAAACTTCCCATAAAAATAACATCTAGGGATTTTGCCAGTTGCATTAGTCGTTCACGATCAGGCCCATCACCCACAATGACCAATTTCGTTCGTGCATCCATAGCCAACATCGAACGATAGGCAGAAATTAAAACATCCACTTCTTTTTCAGGAGATAGCCGTCCGACATAGAGCATCACGCGGGTATGTTCATCTGCTTGCCACTGTTGTCTCAGTTTTGCTCGATAATGTGAGGGAGAAAATCGACTATGGTCCACACCTCGTCCCACCACCACCAATGGACAACTAAAACCTAATCGATGCAAGGCATCTGCAGTATCTTGGCTCGGTACACAGGTAAGTTGAGTATTGTTATGAAACCATCGTAAATAATGTTGTACAGGCTTCATTAAAAACGCTAAATCAAAGAAGCGACTAAAATCATGAAAGGCCGAGTGAAAGCCACTGGAAACAGGAATCTGTAATGAACGCGCCAGTTGGAGCATAGCAAAACCCAAAGGCCCTTCAGTGACTATATGCACAATGTCGACTTGGGCTTTTTTTAAAGCTTTACTGAGTTTGATCAGTTGCGGCCAGCCAAATTGTAAACCTGAATATTTAGGAATCGACTGCGCTCGAACCAAACACTCTTGATCAGGTCGAAAATCCTGACAACTTTCGGACTGTTCTGGGCGTATTAAAAAAATGGAGTTGCCTTGTTGCTGCAAGCCCTTACACAGTTGCAATAAAGAATGTGCAACACCATTAATTTCTGGCGCCCACGTATCTGTAACAATGGCGATTTTTAGACCTGGACGGATTAATGTTGAGACCGTTTGCACATCCATTCGTGATTGCATATGCTTAAATTGGAACTGAAAGCGTGCAGGTTCATCCTGTATACGCCCCAAATTGATAGCCGATTCTGTCATGATCTTACACGCTTCTTATAAATGTTTATCCACAGTTTAAGCAGCAGTTTTTTGCATTTTGATGATTATTTGATGACAGTTTATTGAAAGAAATTATCTTATTTCTTCTACAAAATCATGGTTTATCCGTAATTTTTAATCACTTTTAAAATCGTCTGACCCACACGAGAAGTGATTTGCATATCTGCGTTCATCAGCTCTAAACGCCCACTCCTACTACGAAGCCCCACACTCAAACCGGCTTGATTGACCAGATCCACATCAAACCCCACGCCATTGTCTTCTACTTCCATTACCAATGCCGTGTTTTCATAATAAATTCGGATCTGCACCACGGTCGCATGACTATGCTTCACAATATTGGTTAATGCTTCTTCAGCTACACGCTGTAAGCTTAGACATTCCAATGGGGTAACATCCACTTCCCATTTTGCAGGAACTGACCATTTAGCGTGTATATCGAGCTCATCAAATAACTGATTAAAACGGTGTCTAAAGGATGCCATCCATAACAAAGGGGTTTCAGGCAGTTTAGTGCCTAAACTAGGACCACTATCAATGATCTGTCGTAAATCATCTCTTAAAATTTTCAACATCGATAAAAATTGTGGATTGGTCAGATCTTTGGCGCTCTGCTCAGCCTATGCCATTAATCGCAATGATCGAGCTGAGCCATCATGTAGGTCATGTGCTATTTGAATACGCTCTTGCAAGCGAATATTTTCCATTTCCAACTGATAATGATTGTGTAAAATGTGTATTTACTCTCATTTGTTTGTGCGACCAGTGTGGCCAAAGTGCCATTAAATTTTTCAATTCGTCTTACACTTTTAGTCAAGCGTAGTGCAAAAAAAATCGCCACACCCAAAGTAGTTTTCGGGGAAGCATATGCTGAAATCAAATTTCCTTCATTTCTGACTTTATATGCATAGCAGAAAATTAAGCTACTTAGATTAAAGCCCAAGATTCACCTAAATATCTATCATCAAGCTTCAATCTAGCGGTATGAACGAAATCAGCACTCCGCATATAATCACCTTGGGCTTGAAATAAATTTTGTCGCTAAGCAACTCAAAACACCATATTTACAAAGACTGTATCGCGGTAGATTCCTGCTGGTGTCGTTGCATTCACTCGCTCCACCAAACGCACAGCAATCACATAGTTATTTTTGCCAGCGCCTTGCTCGGTAGAAACATTCCACAGATTTTCCATCGCACCTGAAACAGTCATCCGTGTTTTGAGCTTAATCGGGCCATTCGTCACAAAACTACTGCCCGAAGTATCCTGCAAATTACGGCTATTAAAGCGTATGCGGTATTTACCGGAACAATCGACACTAAATGAACTTGCCGCTTGACTATTATAGTAATTCGCCAAGTGCATATTGGTTTCACTGATTCGTCCCATTTCACAACGACTCGGCGCTGCAAATGTCATTGAACTAAATAACGCTGCTGAGATGAGTAAAATACTTTTCATTGGAAATACTCCTTTATTTACACTGCAATGTAATTAATTCAGGAGTTTGGTTTTCTACCTTTTTCGGCACTGTTAAAGCTGTTTGGCAAGATCGACCACCACTGGTCCTCACCGTCAACTTGTAGTAGCCTTCAACCAAACCATATAACATTACCGTGCCATCTGAACCCACTGGATAAACATCAGCTTCTGGGGTATCAATTGCAACTTCACTTCCTGCCACAAATTGATGACCTTGTTCATCCAATATTTTGACCAATATTTGTTGTGTATCAAATACTGAAAAATTAATGTTATAACCACGCTGTCTTAACGCAACTAAACGATGTGCAGCATTCGGAACTTTGCTTTCGATCGGTAATTGATTTTCATCAAATGAAATATCGTAATTAATATAAGGAACGATATCGTGTACAAAGGCATAGCCTTTTTTATTGGTTTTCGCGACTGGAGACATTGAACGCATGACATCAATATCTTCACGACCACCAACATTCACTAAAGCAAAGGCATTATCGACAAAACTGGTCAATGCGTATTGACCACCCAACCACACCATAGCGCCACGGTAGCCAACCTGTGTTGTTGAATCATTTTCACTATAGAGATGACTTAAGGTTAAATCACCAACATCAGTGGACAAACCACCATAGGCATTTAATACCGTTTCATCATTACGATAATCCACACCGAGCGCATAATTTGCACCATATTCACCGAATGCATTTTGAATGAAACGGACACCGCCGGATTTATTGGTACCCGCATCAGCCTGAATACGCTTACCACCACCAAAATTATAAGAAAATGTAATAAAGGCACCTGAGTCATCGCTATCTCCAAATTCTTGGAAATAGTTGGCGGTATACATTAAATTCGGTGTAATTTCGCGACTCACACCCACAGTGAGCATTTTGCGATCCTCTAACTCAAATAAAGGATCATTAGATTCATACTGGGTTTGTTCGATATAGTTCAGATTTAAATTTTGAAAGAATGGAAAATTAGCAAAACTCAAATACGCCATATTTTCAAATTTTGGAAAAATATGATTATCTTCATAACCTAACGCCCGATAATCATTTGTAGCGTAGCGTGAACTCACACCAAAATTAAGTTTCCCGAAATTACGACTGATAGCCAAACCTGCAGAATAGCCATCGTCATTATCGGTTTTACTGCCTAAAAAAATACTGTCTAAAACAAACCATCGATTGACCGCTTGCGTCCATAGCAGTCCTGCATTTTTTACTTTGTCACTATAGGTAGCACTTGCACCCAACGTGGTACGACTGTTGACACCTCTACGCCAATAGGCTGAACTGAAAAAATCGCGATAATCACTATTTTCTTCGTCATAACTGAAGCGTAGTTTCCCTAATGAAATGTTGTAATCATTTAAGTCTTCTTTGAGCAATTTACTACTAATTAATACCGGGAAGCTTCGAACAGTGGTATTCCCCAATACATCTTGTACAACCATTTGCGCTGTACCGGCACTTTCAATATTGGCACCTGTTTGTAAGTTATAATCTCCAGGTGAAATCTTTTTCTGATATATATTTACGCCATCAATATATAAATCAACAGTCGAAGGTAAAACCGCACTACCTTTTAGACTTGGAATATTCCAATACACAAAATCTGGACGTGATGTATAGTCTGTACCAAAACTCAAACCACCAAATCGCACACCATGAATTAATGCGCTATAGGCAGAGGTCGTATCACCAATAATCAGCTTGGTCGCACTTTTAGAGAAGTCAAACTCAAGACTACTATTTAACCTTACAAATTTTTCTTCACGATAATCATCCCCTTTATTATTTCGATAAAAGGCATTATTTCTTAAAATCCAATTGTCTTTAAACACCCCAAGTTCAGGCAGTACACCAAAATTATTATGTTGAGTGTTATTTTCAAAGTGCATTTCATAATTGAGAAATGCACCAAAATTTGCAGGCATCGGCTGACTGATTAAGGCATCCGTTTCTAGCCCAAAGAAATATTTTGATGGAAGATTAATTTTGATAGCTTGCAATTGAGGATCAAATCCAGACTGAATATCTTGATCCGTTACCAAACAAAATGAATTTTTAGTTGCATGTCGTTTCAGAATTTCTACTTTGATTTGCAGCTTATCAAGATCTGCGCACTCTATATAAAACTTGTTATTTTCAGTCAGTAATAATACTTCGCTCTTGCGGTCTACTTCGTTTACCCAAATACTGGTTGGAAACAAATCATCAGGCATATCAACGGCTTCTGCATGAGCAGAATTAGCACATAAAATACAATATAGAAGCAATGTAATTCTATTCATAGCCACTACTCAACTAAATTAAACTCCAAAGGAGTGTCACCTTTATCAGTTTCCACAACGACTTTATAATTACTAGCGCCTTGTAAAGAAACATTCCCGATGTCGTATTGGTTTTTACCTAATGCCAATAAATATTTCATATCGGAAGATTCAGCGACTGTTTTCTTGCTTTTATCGATGACATAAAGTTTTTGGATTTGAATGTGTGATTTTGCTAAATTTTCAACCTGAATAATGGTGCGACCATTCGATTTTTTGGCAATAAATTTCAAATAAGCGGGTTCTTGTTTGCCGACAAAAAATGGCACATTAATACTTAATAACAGTGCAATTTTCGATTCAGAGTTCGTCACTTGTGGTAGCTCAGTATAAATAATACGCCATGCTTCTTCTTGTTGTAGATTCATACTTTCTACAGATTGAGTAAATCCCACACGAACCATTTGTTTTGAATTTGGTTTTAAAATAAAGTTTTTCGGATTGATAATAATATTGGATTCAGGTGAAAGAACATCTTCGCCTGCAGCATTTTGAGTCCATTTAAATGCTTGAGCCTCAAAAATACGTGGTGTCTCATCATCCCCTTTCGACTCCAAAGTAAATGTCGCACTACGTTGTTTAGATTTATCGGTTAAATATAACTGCACAGGGCTAATTGAAATACCTGCAAATATTTGAGGACTCAATAAGCAAGTCATTAAACTAAATGAAACGACTTTGAATAAACTTTTCATATACCCACCCCAGTACATTTAAATATTATTATCAATTCAAAAATAAAAAGAAGTTGACCCTAACTGTGTAGAATCAACTCCCTAAATTTGGATTAGTAAGCTACTTTGATATATAAAGTATCTTTGTATGTACCAGCACGTTGAGTACCTGAAATTGTATTTTTTGGAGCTACAGATACAGCAAAGTTATCAACGCTCATACCAGTTACAGGTGTAGAACCGATTGGATAATTCACACCACCTTTTGAAGTCGTGATTTTTGTAAATACTTTGTCACTAGTGGTTTCATGTTTTACAAAAGTATCTGCACTTGAACCCGCGTTTAGCGTAGATAGATTTAATGTATATGGAGTGTTCGTTGTAACTGTAAAGCCACTAGCACCCCTATAACTGTCTTCAACGAGTTTGATGTCTTTACCTACCAAAAGCTCACATGCTTTAAGAATCTGTAACTCGATGTCGATTTCGCCTTCACACGGCGCACCGCCACATTGTTTAGATTCTTTTTTACCACCAGCGATTGCAGATGTTGCTGGAAGTGCTACGAACAATGTTGCAGATAGTACTGCGGTTAAAATTTTAGATGTAGACATTTCACTTCTCCATTCTCATATGAGATTTATTAGTATGTGCATCAAAGGATATTTGTTAAGAAAAACTAATTAATCTTACTTTCCCTAGGTGCTGATTCATTCTTAATCATGTGGAGAAAAAAAGAACCTAATGTGGAATATTCACACGAATATTAATGTAATATTATTTTTTACGAAAATTTAAATTATGTGGCTGTAATATATTAAATATTTTTAATTTTTATATTTTTATTTAATTTTTCTCTTTATCCCAAATTTTGGGGATTTTTTTCATATCCCTATTTTTTGGTATAACATATCTTATTGTTTTTATTAAATTTAGTAACATTAAAAATAATATAGGCTGTTACATATTTCACCAAATATTTGTGAAATAGTTCAAAATAATTTTCAAACAAACCAATACTACGTGAATATTCAACTATATTAATAGTAAAGACCGATTAAATTTAAATTTTAAATAGAATCTCGAATGTATAATCACCACTTTCAGGTATGTCTTTTGAAACGCAATACAAGAATTACGTCACCAAATACTGAGCCTTTGTATTAAATTACAGGTTTTGAAACACGTCTTAGTTTCCAATGTTAAGCTTTTGTAAATCATATTTTCTTTCTTGAAATTTCAGTTTTTGTTTTTCAAATTTTTAGAATCTCATTTATTACGTGAATTATCACATATATAGATGTTAGCGGCAGTGTAAAAATGACCCCCTAATGGCATTTAAAAACTGACCCCCTTGGTTAATATAGCGGTCATTTTGGACTGCTCAACATGTTAACTTTGGAGCAAGCAGTGACAATCCAAATACTTCATCAACAAGGTAAATCTATTAAAGCCATTAGTCGTGAACTGGGGCTATCCAGAAATACCGTACGTAAATATTTACGGCAAAACACCACACCTCAGTATCAGCGTATACAGCCTAGAATAAGTATCCTTGACCCATATAAACCCTATTTACTCCAACGTGTAAACGCAGCTCATCCTGAATGGATTCCTGCTGTCGTGCTCTACCAGGAAATTTTAAGGTTGGGATATCCAGGAAAGATCAGGATCTTGAGGGAATATCTTGCAACATTAAAACCAGTTGCTCAACCGGAACCGATCATTCGTTTTGAAACCCAACCTGGCCAACAAATGCAAGTGGATTTCACCACGATTCGACGTAACAACACGACTTTAAAAGCTTTTGTCGCAACATTAGGGTATTCCAGAGCGACTTTCGTGAAATTTTATGATCATGAACGTACCGATGCATGGATCGATGGTCTAGAAAATGCATTTCAGTTCTTTGCAGGAGTACCTCAGGAAATACTGTT
>NZ_VPBP01000015.1:0-76036 GCF_013418685.1 Acinetobacter sp. YH12129 | reverse complement strand
TTGGCCAGAAAAATGAGTCGTTCTCGCTGTTCTAAACTAAGTGGTACAGAAACAATCCGAGGCATGTGTGAACATCTGTTAACTAAAAAAACCTTTTCGCATGATTAGTTATTTTTGTCAACTTATGACCTAGATATATTTCATCAATATTTTCGACGACATCATAGTGAGCGGAATACTGACGAATACGTCCTCTCCCCCACAGCGCATTCACATAAGCCGACGTTACCCCTGAAATTTTATAATCACCTTGACTAACATCTTGCTTAAAGGCATTCCAATCATGTATATCAATGTCTGCGTGTACAACACCAATTTTTTTATGTTCCAATTGAATTTCGATGACTAAAGGTAATTGCTTAAAACGCTCGATAATTTCTAACCGCTGTATTTGAGATAACTGATAAAACCATTCCCCTCCATTACGTGCATGAATATCTTTTATTTTAAGATCATGAGCTGACTTGATACACATTTCTTCATGATTACCACGCACGGTATAAAACCAAGGTTCATCCAACAAGGAGATACAGGCTAAATTTTCTTCGCCTCGATCAACAAGATCACCCGTACAAATAAGCACATCATTTTGAAAATCAAAATGAATGTTTTGGAGTTCTTGCATCAAAAGGCTGTAACAGCCGTGTAAATCACCAACCACATATATATGATTCGTTTGATTTGTATTAATTGTCAAAATAGAAGAATAGCTCATTGTCTTAAATGATCGCCCTTAATTTCAATATGATTACCGACTTAACTGCTTCCCAATCATTAGTACCCGATCAAAGCTATATACATGTGAAAAAGGACTTTCTACACAACGTCCAACTAATGGCAAATTATGATCAGGTTGACCAGCTCTAAGTACAACTTCTGCTGAACAAATCGGACATATCCCTCTAAACCGAGTTATACGTGTTAATTGATTACGCTCTCTATCACGATACATCTCAATATCAGCATGATCCTCATTAAGTGAAATAAACGTCATAGGTGCCTTAATGACACGATGCTCTGGTAAATTCCATAACGGAGTGAACCAATATTTGAATGATAGGTAAGAGAATCCAATGAGACAGGCTATAAAAAACATATCAAGAGTCGTGAAGTTTTGTCCTTCACGTACTAAAACTAATGAAAATACAAAAACATATAAAGCCCATGAAATAAAACCGCCAAAAAGAACGATCAGCATAAATAGCCCTCTTATACTTCTATTTTTTATTTCACCATTTTTAAAAATATACCGGTAAAACCAGGACAATTTAATTTCTGAAGGATCAACCCGCTCATAAGAAATTTCATTCTCTTCAAGCTTTTGATCCTCTTCATTTTGAGTCTGAGCATATTCTATAATATCTAACCAATAACGGCGCTCATTTCCTTTTCCTCCAATTGTATCGTTGGTTTTTACCACAGGAATATAACCAATCTCTTCAAATTTTTTAGTATGTTTTGTGATGACCCGATCAAGGTATGCACTTAATTTTTTGTCACTCATCCACTTCCCTAGATCTTTTGAATCCACCGATGCAAAAGATTGCTGACCATCAAGAATGAGTTTTAGTTGATACCTGGTATACGTTATTGGTTCTTCATTTTGAGTATTTAAAGCATCAATCGATGCGCTACAGATTACTTTTAAGCAATCGTATGCCCTGTTATCTGCTAAGTCCTTCTTTAAAATTTCATCTAATACAATAAAAACTTTTAATTTTAATTCAGACACTTAAACCCCCATTTTACCCGTATTTCCCCTTTATACGGTGTTAGGACAATTAGATCACAAGCATAGTGAATGAGTAAATCAACTTCCTAAAGGATTTTCATCATGACGATGTATATTGCATTAAACGAAAATAATAAATTGGTTAATATTGAGCAGGTTGAACGTGGACTCGCATGCCAATGTACTTGCTTTGAATGTGGTGAACCTGTGATTGCTCGTAAAGGGGAAATTAAAGAACATCATTTTGCACATGCAAGTAATAAAGAAAGCTGTACGATTAACCCAGAATCTGTACTCCATAAATATGCCAAAGAAGTTATTCTTGAATCTATGGGACTAATGCTTCCTGCCCTACCTGATTCAGATAGTGAAGCTGCATGGTGGACCTTCGAAAAGTTATTACCTGAATTTTCTCTCGGTTTAATCCGTCCTGACCTAATTGGTTATTTTGATGGCGAACCTATTTTAATTGAGATCGCAGTCACTCATTTTATTGATGCTGAAAAACTAAAACGCATTGAGGTATTTAAATCAAAATGTATTGAAGTCGATTTATCACCACTTCTTAACAGTAATATTGCAATTCCAAGTACAGAAGCCAAGCAGCAAATCCTCGAAAATCTGGACAATAGAAGATGGATTTACCCATTTCCTCAAGAACAATCCACTGGGCAACAAATAGCTTCTACTTCCTTCAAAGTCACCACCACACTACCAGTAACGTCTAAACTACAGAACTCCAGTCCGAATTGGCAGGACTATAAATTTAAAGTGAAAGGCATGCATCTTAATGTTCGCCATTTTGCGAGTGGTATGGTTTCAGTGAATAGTGCCTACAACCCTGAAATCATTGCAATGCTCAAAGAATGGAAACGTGAAGGAGTTGGCTCCTATAATCCTACCTATAAATCATGGAACTACTGGCTACCATTTTCGGAACAGGTTTTACAAAGACTAAAAGAACTTAATGAGTAAAGCCACATTACTCATAAATACTAGCCTATTTATGCCAAACGATAAGTACGTAAATTGGGACCGATCTAGCTAAAAAGTAGATTTTAGTCCCAAATATGGGACTAACCTGACATGATAAAAGACTAAACAATTTTAAAATTTTGTGGCTCATCTACATTAAAAGGAACGACACGTAGTTTTGCCTTTAATCCCCTAAACTCAAAGTCATCTAAGGGCTGCATAAACTTATCCTTCCAATATGGATAGACAAGCACAACATCACTGTCATGTTTAAGGTAATAATGGCTATAGGCAAACATTTGCTGAATATCACTATCCTTTAAACCATAACGCCCAGCTCGATCACTTTGATCTATTAGCTTCCATTTAGTATCCATCACAATTGGCTTGGCATCTGGACATTCAATAAAAATATCAGGCTTAAGCTTAAAAATATTGCGCTGTTGATGCTGACAAATATGCTCCGTCGCATGCTGTGTCTTCACCGTATATTCTGGTAAGTTACGGCGTAGATGATAAGCAACAAAGTGCTCAAATAGCTTCTCCATCGGGAAGAGTAAACTCATGCCACGCCATTCCCCTTGAGTAGATACAGGCATGTAATCACCTAAGATCAGTTCCGTCCAAGGTTTAATCTCGCTATATAGCGCAAGTAATCTTCCTGACTGCCATTGTCTAAAATCTTGCTGAATATTTAGGCTTCGTGGGATTTCACTGGTCATCAACCGCAATTCTTGCGCCAATTTCCAATTATTTGCGTCTTTGGTCTTTTTACACACCACTTCTAAGGCTGTACGAATCAATCTGTTTTCAGGTCGATTCACCTCATACACATCATGCTCAATCGGAAAGATATGTTTCTTCGTCGCTGGCTGACGCATATATTTCACATGCTGTAATTGCCCACGTAAAAACTTTTGTTCCTCTTCTACTCGGTTATAGTCGAAGCGTAAACCACGCTGAACCAAATGCTCGAAGCATTTTAAAAACTGCGTAATAATCCATTCATGTAATGGTTGCTTAAACCTGTTTAAGTTGGCACTGCCTACTTCTCGATAAGGTAAATGCAATGAAACACTGAGCATTTTTTGCAGGAGTTTACGCTCTTGGTAAATAACCTCCTGATCACTTTCGCCGTTGAGCTCTACATGCTTCGGTAATATCTCTATACGCGTACCGCATGGGGTTTCTATCACCCCAACATATTGATCTAGCTTTAGCTTTCTACGTCCAGTCAATTCAAATACTTTTGCGCCGTGCTTAGAAAATGAAGCAGCTAATCCACATAAATGCTCGAATGCAGAGTCGGTGATATAAGCATGATCAAGACTAGACTTAGGGCAATCTTCATACGCAATGCTAATGAAGGCATATTCTCGGACGGTAAAATCAGGCATTACCTTCCCCAATTAATGCTTGATAATCTTGCTAAAACTAGCGATTGAATCAAATGAGGTATCTACCAATTGCCATGTTTTTTGTTCTTCAAAGAACCCATCTGACTCATTCTCTACATTTGGAAATAAAGCAGAGCGCTCAATAGGTTTGAACCGTACCGGGTTTGTCGGAGACTTTTTATTTAAGTTAGGCCACCTGACCTAACGGGTTAATCTTATCATAGTACATTGCTTCAAACTCAAAAGGCGATACATAACCCAGTGCACTGTGTACACGCTTTTTGTTGAACCAATCTACCCAGTTTAGTGTCGCAAGCTGTACATCTGCTAAACCTTGCCAATCTGATTTTAAATATTCAATCACCTCTATTTTGTATAAGCCATTCACTGTTTCAGCCAAAGCATTATCGTATGAATCACCAGTCGTACCGACTGATGCTCTTAAATTTGCTGCTTCTAAACGATTGGTATAGCGAATAGAAAGATATTGCACACCTCTGTCGGAATGATGAATCACATTCTTTGGCATGCCTCGATCGTGCAATGCTTGCTCCAATGCATCGAGCACCATATCTGTATTCATCCGTGTAGATACTTTCCATCCAACAATTGCTCGTGAGAACACATCAATAACAAATGCGGTATATACCCAGCCTGAATGAGTTTGAATATAGGTAAAGTCACCCACCCATAGTTGGTTTGGATGATCAGCATTAAAATTACGTTTCACTAAATCATCTGCCCGTTTTTGGTCATCTCGGTTACGGGTGGTTTGTTTATTCTTACCACGCCAAACACCTTGTATACCTAGCTTTTGCATCAATCGAGCAACTGTACAACGTGCAATAACATAACCCTCACGTTTTAATTTTTGCCAGACTTTACGTACACCATATCGACCTGAACTTTCCTTCCAAATTCGTTTAATTTGTTCAGCATGATGCTCATCATGTAGATCTCGTTTCGCTCGATGTTCTGGATTGTCAGCGAGATCTAAAGTTCGGTAATAGGTTGAAGCTGCGATCGGTAAAATCCTACAAATCGCATCAACACCATATCGATCTTTATTGTTATGGATAAAATCCACCATTATTTGTATGGGCGGTCGAGCTCCGCCTGGGCGAAAAAAGTGGCTGCTTTACGTAGAATTTCATTGGCACGCTTTAATTCTTTAATTTCACGTTCCATTTGCTTCATTTTTTCTTGATCAGATATCTGTTGTACTTTAATAGGATTTTGCTGATCTAAATGCTTTTGATGCCAGGCACGAAGTGTTTCAGGAGTACAACCAATCTTAGGCGCAATTGCTGTGATTGCAGCCCAAGTAGAAGGATAATCTTTTTCAGATTCAATCAATAATTGAACCGCTCTTTCTCTGATTTCAGGGGTATATTTTAATTTTGTCATCGGGATAGTCTCTCAGAATATTGACTCTCCGACAAACCCGGTACGGTTCAGTTTAGCTTTTAACATACCGTTGGCATTTAACACCATGTTAATCTTCGACCAATCATCAAAGAAATATTCTTGAAGCTGTGGAATAATTTTTTGTTTAAAGATTGCTGCTAAATGCTCACGAGTACAATCTTTCTTTAAGCTTATAAAGTTAGCATGACCAATACAATGATCACGATCTAACAGTACTTCAATACGTTGATTGATGACCCTTAATAGCTCACCAATATTTAGCTCTTCCACCTCAATGTCATTCAATAGCTCTGGTTTTGGTGGCATTTCAATAAAGGTAAAGCGACGGCGCAACGCTATGTCTAAGCCAGTTAAAGAGCGGTCTGATGAGTTCATGGTGCCAATAATGTAAACATTACTTGGGACAGAAAATTCTTTTTTGGAATAAGGCAAGATTACTGATAACTCTTCTTCAGCACCTTGCCGTTTTGAATCTTCAATGAGCGTAATCAATTCTCCAAAAATACGAGAGATATTGCCTCGGTTAATTTCATCAATGATCAGTACATAAGGTTTTACTTTTTCATTAGTATCTGAATATTGAACCTCTGAACGTAGAGAATTTGCGATTGCCCACTCATAGCTCTTTTGATCCACAATAATGCCACTTTGTGTCTTCAAATAGTTTCGAATATGCCTAATAGATAAAGTGATATTACTTCCTGTAGATGTAAGAGCGAATAACGTACCTGCTGAATTACTTGATACTTTAATTTCCGCACCACGTTTAGTATAGAAAATCATTTCCTCTGTTTTAGCCTGTGAAATGAGTTTATCAATTGCATTATTGATACTCGCTTCAATCGGTACTGATACATTATTTTGCTTAGTATCAATTTCTATTTGAGCATCTTCACAAATCTCTTTAAATACACCTGCTTTTACATCATATTTCAACTGCCTAGCATCATCCGTTTCAGCTCTAATTCCTTCTACAAAGTCTTCATAACTAAAACTCTGGTGAAAAGTAACAAACTTAATCTGCCCTTGTTCTTTGAACTGATCAAAACGTAATTTTAGCGCCGAGCGATCTTCCTGCTCTAAAACCTCGAGAGGCTTATTTTCAATAATTGATAAGGCATGGTTAATACTGTGAAAGGTTTTACCTGTCCCTGCGGCACCAAATAAAATACGGTTTAATATTGTCGTTTGAGAGTAGGTTGAGGGTTTTTTATTTTCGTTCATATTAATTTCTACATAATCATTCGGTAAATAGCCAACATAAGGATCTCGATCCTTTTCTATTCCAATAAAGTCACCTTTTTTGAGTTCTTCAAACAATTCACGAGTTAACAGTATTTCGTCTTGAGCAAAAAAAAAATCATCCTGATTTGACGTAAGTAAAAGCCCTTCTGGACTCAACTTCAAGTACGCTAAAATACGATTTGTACTGTTCTGTCCATGAAAATTATGATTACACCCGAATCTAATTTGATGTTTGATATCGTTATGTGTAATCCACCAATCAAGCGGAATTTCATGCATAAAACGAACAAGTTCTAAAAAGAGTGATTTATGCACCTCGTTTTGTATTATTTCTAAATAGCCATCGACAGTTTTAAAGTGATCTAGTATTTGCTCATCAGATAATTTATCTTCAACTCGTCCTGATTTTTTCTTATAAATTTCTTCTAATTCAATATAATTTTGTGGAACTTTATCAAAAATCCATTCTTTAACAAATGGACGGGCAATACGCATAATCGTATGCCAATAGGTATAAAGATAAATGAGGTATTCTTGAGCCTGTGGCTCCCATTTTACCTTTAATGTACGTCCATCCCCTAGATTTTCAGTCACTTCACCAATGACTTTTATCTTCATGCAACTGACATCACAACCAAAATTATTAAAGGGCAAATTATTCTTTTGGACATAAACAGTTTTAATAGCAACCTTATCACCAACTTTTACTTTTTTAACAGTATCTAAAAATTTATCGGTATATCCATTTTGCCAAATGCCTTGTTCTATGAAATTGGATGTTTGATCATCACCATCCCAATCTGCCCCTAACATCCAATAATTCATAGTCAAACTTACTCCCTTAAATTTTAATTTTTCAATGCTTAATATAAAATTTCACTTGTTTTCAAATTGCGCTAAGCATTTACTAAGCCATGCCATACATTTATTGTCCAAAATATGATGGTATTATTAAATAAAATCATCAAACTACTCATTTTTTCTCTGTAATAATTTAGCTAAAAAACATCTATTTAAATGATAGCATCATATTAAAACAAAACGCCTAATGGTTAACATCAGACGTTGTTCTACAATAATTTTAGTACTCTGATTATTAATACGGATTTATCTTTAAGACTTCTGCTCAATTTTCAAAGATTCACCACCACCAATTTTCGTTGTTGCATTATAAGGAAGCTGAGCATTAACCTGCATTACTTGCTCGATATGTTCGATACGCTTTGAAATAACTGTATCAATGTGATGCTGCATTTTTTCTTTACTTGCAACCACTGATGCAACCACAATTTGACAACGTGTATTTAAGTTCTTTAACTGCTCAGTCTTAAAATCAAAATGCTTTGCCATTTCACGATCAATCCCACTCATATAAAGTTTTCGAGCGTCAGAGTCTTCTGGAAATTGATTAGCAAGTTCTAACATCTGTGGAACTTTGCTAAACATAAAATCATCATTATCCATATCCTTACTCAAATCAGCATACATTGATTCAACTTTCTGAATCTGCTCTTGGCTACCATTTTCGAGTAGCACCAATCGTTCTTCGGCTAGATGATTCACCTCTTTCAGCATTTGCATCATTGAACCTTGCATTGCCTGAAAGCCTTTACAGCGTGCTTCTATCATCACTGCTTCAAGACGGGCATTGACTTCCATCAATTCCAACTGAGCATTTTTCACTAAATCAACACGTTCATTTTCCAGTTTAGCGACCTCAACTTTATCTGGATCATAGTTAGTTACAGTAGAACTTGTAGATGTTGAATATGAACCACCATAGTCACGATCACGCCCCCCTCCATTGGAAGAGCCCCCACCAACAAAATCTTTCACTGTATCCCAAGCACCACTTACGAAATCTGTAACAGAATCTAACCAACCCATTTACATCCCCCTTATTTCATCAACGCTTTGCGCATTTTAAATATCAATGTATTTACGTCTTTTTCTCGCTGTGCCAATGCTTCGCTATAGCTTTGTGCATCCTGCAAGCATGCTGCTAAGTTTTGCTGTTGGACTTTACGCAGTTCTTCACTCATGATTTGAACAACATCATCACGCTCTATTAACTGTTCTTTAGCTAAAAAATCTGTAATTTCATTGACCAAGCCTTGCTGCCAAGTTTCACTGAAACGTATCAGCCATATCTTTTGCGCCGTGGTTTGAGTATTAAAGATGACTTTTTCCAACTGCTGCATGAATTGATGCACAAGTTTGGTTACCGCTTGTTCTTTTTCTAACTTCTCTTGGCGATGGCCATTCGGTTGGAACGCGTACGTTGTATGAATACCTAAACGCTTATGTAAGTAGAACTGATCTAATTCATTTTGATACTGTTCAATACATGGCAACACGTCAAGTACAGTTTGTTCATCAATGGTCTTATTTAGGCCAGCATCTAACAAAGGCTGGATCTGTTTCAGTAGCGTTAAGCGCTCATTGCGCCATTCACTGAACCATTTGGCAATCTCTTCTGTTTCAATGCTGCTCTCTAACCCTATTTGGTTAAGATCCCGTTGATACTTATCTACAAGAATAAAATAATCTTCTGCTGATTTTCGTAGAATACCCACAACTGTTTTTACAAAATCAAGTGATTCATCTAACCACTCCATCTCTTTTAGTGTTTTGGTACACAGTGTTGCACTATGCTCAGCGAGTAATTCAAAGCTTGGCCGGGCTTGTTGTTCAATCTGAGCAAGTCCAAGCAATGTATTGGTTTGCTCTAAATGAGAAGTTATTTGTTGAGCTTCTGACAACAAATTGATTAAATTTGAACGCAATGGTGTTAAACCTAGGTCAAGTCGTTTTTTCAAATGTTGTAGTTGTGCTTCAAGCAACTGATTTTCTTCAGCTATTATATTAATACTAACAGGTAGCTTTTTATCTAGCTCCTGCTTTAACTCAAGGGCAGTTTTAACCAAGTCTAGATGATCACTTTCCCATTCATCAATACGGTTTAATAGATTACTAACCCACTGTTGGCTTGCTTGGCTATACTGCCAAACAGAGTTTTGAATAGCACTTAAATCATAAGTGTTTAAATCTAATCTATAGTCATAATCTGAGGTAAATACATTAATTGGTGCTGGTTCTGGTAATTCAGAAAATTTTGACTCTAGCACGACTAACTGCTTTTGTAATTGTATTCGCTTGTAGTAAGCATCGAAAATCTTATTGTATTCATCACATTGCTGTTGAGCTTCATTTAAACGTTCTTGAAAATCATCTTCATCCTCATTATGAAACTTCTCCATAAAAGGTTCAAAATTTGGAATCCAATCTTGTTCTATAAAAAAGTCTAAAATAATATTTGCTTTCTCTAAATTTGTTAGCCGAGGATTATCTTTTGTCACATCGGGATTAGTAAAAAATTTTAAAGCTGGAAAGATCACCCAGTTTGAATGATTCTTCACTCCTGAAAATTCAAACTTTTCTGCATTTTTTTTAAAATTTATAATACCTTGTGTAGAATAGCTAAGACTAGCATTTGTATAAACTTCTATACTTACAAGTTGTTGGCCTGCAAATTTTATAGGAAAATTAAAATCGTTTTGACTTTTATAGCCTGTAACATTTTCCTGTTCTGAATTAAATTTAAAATAATTAGTAAGTACATCCCATTGTTTTCTACCAATCCCATTAGGTGCATATTCTTTTTTTTGCTTCTCCCAATCACCCCAAGACACATGAGGCATGTATTCAAAATTAGGGAACAAAAATCCATTCCTTTTATCAAAAACAATTTCACGTTTATTTTTAAACCCATACCAATCTTGCTGGCTAATTGCTTCCAATAAAATTTGCTCCGCACCTCCTTTCAAGTTTTCTAACTCAGGGGCTAATTGCGCTAGTTTTGATTGAGCTTGTTTAAATAAAGATTCTTGCTTTGCTTTTTCTAGCTGAAGTTGATTAACATGCTCGACTACTTCGGGTGCGCTTTTATCGAAAAGTTGGAACTGTAATTCCTTCAATTGTGCTAACAATATTGCTTTTTGCTTTTCTAATTCATCTCTTTGAGCATAATTAATTTTAGAAACCGTATTCACATTACCCTCTGTATCTTTCATTCAAGTTTTATTAAAACTTTCACATTTATTATTTACACAATGACCTAAGAGATATAATTCCTTATATCTCCACATAAAATTGAGTCAAAAATTTCCAATAATTAAAATATAAATCTTATGGCTAAAGTCATTACCAATTACGTCGATCCCAATGCAACCATTGTTTAGCATCTAAGGTGATATCACTTTGTAGCTTAAGCATAGTCAATATGGTGAGTCGATTCTCAGAATCACCAGTTAAACAACTTGCACAAAATTGGTGGCAATTATCAAAAAATACGTTGTAATCACGTGTAGAACCTATAAATTTTTTTGCACGCTCAGCAACAACTTCACTACCTACAGGATCACCATTATTACAGGAGACATAAATAGCATTTGCAGGTGTACCACTAATGAATTCTTGAGGAGTTACACTTTCAATATTTCCATACTTGTTTAAATGTACAATTTTATTATTACCTATATAAACACCAGAATGCTCTGTGTTCAAAAACAAATTACAATACACAATTGATCCTGGTATTGGATTTACTCTCATACTCAAATTATTTAATTCATTCGCCACATAATGAGCTGCTATATATTTAGAAACAACAGTTGGTGCAATACTTCCAGCTAATGCACCTGTAAGAATATATTTTGCTGAATTTAAAAGAATCGCTGGATCATCACCTGCTTTTTCTACAATGACAGTTGCCTTCTCAATAGTCTCAATAGTTTTCATTTCCGCATCAAAGGCTTTTTCTTTAGCAACCATCACAGCATATTCAACAACACTGTTATATTTAATAGCATCTGTTGCACTTTTGGCTGTGTCTGTTACGGTATCAATCGCATTACTGAAAAAATCTTTAATTCCCATAAGGCCCCCTAATTCAATACTCTCTTCTAAATTGTTTTATTTTGTTTATGCACCAACACATCATAAATAATATGAGAGAACTACTTCATCTTAGCAGGGTCGCCCATAAACGTGATCACTTGCCTTTAACTACCAACTCACCATACATCAATGATCACATATTGCCTTAGCAAAACTTGAACCAACTGTATCGGGAATAATAGGTGTCATTTTCACATACGAATCTGTATAGCTATCAATAACTCTATTCCCTTTGTATTTAACTTCGGTTTTAAATCCTAAGAGATCTGCACTACAATTTACATGGTACAAATTTTTAGTATAATCACCCAGTCCCAGCCCATCTTTTGAAATATCATTAATAACGATTTTTTTTACCCAAAATTGAGTTACATTACTCGATATAGTTGAATAACCAGTTGGTACTTTTCGGATGCTTTGCCGATCCAGCTCATATCTAAATTCATCCGTTTCACCTAAATATTCCCATTCAGATGCTTGAACAGATGAAATACCGCATACTATTATTGCCAAAAATAACTTATTCATAACCAACCTCTAATTCATTATTCTCTTCTGCCCCAGTATCACCACCATTTGCTACCGATTCAGGCTCTAGCTGTTCAGGTGCATTATTGGTAATTTTATTAAAATTCTGACTCATCTCAACACCTAAACGAGAATCATAAGAATTATTATGAGAATATGAGGCTGAGTTTTCTGTAGATATACCACTATTAGTGTCAGATTTATGTCTTCTTGCTTGTACCTTTTTATTTAGCAGGCTTATCAATTGAATTTCAATTGTTTTTTGATGATCAGATGCCAAATGACTTGTATTCGTAGGTATATAATAATACTTTTGATTTCGAGCTAAAACCCTATCATCTCTCAAATACTCATCGCGATTGAAACCCATCTGATTAGCAACAGCATTATCCATGAGTCTTGCAGCATTATCTAGATAAAGACAATAGAGGTTATCAATTTCTGTATTTACATAACAATCACGAACACTTCTAGCCACTCCCGAAATTCCCGAATCTGACAGTATCTCTAAAAATTCATCTACAGCATCATTCATGTAGCTATAATTATCTGTAATCGTAGTATTAGCTAAATAAGGATCAGTTATTTCATCATTAGATGTATCAGTGTAAAGATAATGTGTTGAGGTATCATCTGCAGATTCTTCATAAGGAGCTGTTTCATAATCAGCACTAGGCTCTTCAGTTTTTTTAGTTACTATAGAGCCAACAAATAATATTGTTGCTAATACCCCAATACCTAAAATTGAAAAAATCCAAACACCCTTTGAACTTTCCTTTTCTGGTTTAGGCGTTACATCTAATGGTGAGCTTTCGTTACTATATGCAGATAAAGGTTGTGATTGAGGGTTTTGAGCTATTTTTTCTTTAAATTTATCAAAAGCGACAAAAAAGCTTCCAAATACTAAAAATGCCACCCCTAAAGTTAGAGGTACGATTACTGAGCCTAAAATAAATACACCCACTACACCCAAAAAGCTATGAGGTTCGATAATAGAATAAGCAACATAATAAGGCAGCAATAACAATGACACGTAAATCACTATATATGCCGCTAGATATAAAAACCCCAAGAAATATGCCATAACGCCCCTACATCATTTCAGATTTAATAAGTTTATAAAAATGACCTTTTATTAAAATTTAACTTTGAACTTACTACTGACGGTCCCTATTCACCAACACATCATAAATAATATGTGCAAACTGCCTCATTTTAGCAGGGTCGCTCATCAACTGTGTCATTTGCTCCATGTGCGCTGCATTACTATCTAGTACTGCATCATCAAGCGCCGTGTCAAACTCACCGAGCATCGCTTGCTCACGTGGGTTGTTGTGAATCTGCGTCATCATACGTGTGTTCTCAGCCATCTTATCGGCAACGGTATAGGCATAATTAATCATATCCTGATCCGTTAAGTTATCTGTCACAAATAGATCATTTACACGGCGTAAAATCTGAGACAAGAAATCCTCTTTCTTATCCTTCGCTTTCGCAGTACCCACATCATTAGCAGGTTCTAACTTATGCTCAGTACTATCCGCTTGTAGCTGAATATCTTGCTGACGTAGCTTAGACAAGCGGTAATGTGTCATTTCCACATTACTCAGGTCAATCACATCCTCATCTGCTATTTGCTCACGCAGCATTGGACGTAAGGCACGTGCGTAAAGGCTCAGCTTCTCAAGGTCTTTATCGTCATAGTCCACGATTTGCGACATAAATTCATAGAAACGGCTAAAGCTACCCAAGTCCTTTTTAAAGATTTCTAAGCCATCACGTGCTTTCTTTGCATCCGCAAATTCATTTTCTGCATTGGCAATGAGTACAGGTTCATTGGTGCGCTTGGTAATTTCTAAACGATTCTTGGTGACATCATAATCATTCACCGCTTGTTTATAGCGTAGCTCCCAGCGTTGTAAGGCAGGCTTACAGATATTTGCCACTGCTG
Source organism: Acinetobacter sp. YH12129 (assembly GCF_013418685.1). Classification (NCBI taxonomy): domain Bacteria; kingdom Pseudomonadati; phylum Pseudomonadota; class Gammaproteobacteria; order Moraxellales; family Moraxellaceae; genus Acinetobacter; species Acinetobacter sp. YH12129. Next base: position 61,821 of record NZ_VPBP01000015.1, on the reverse strand, counting down.
CAGGTGATTTATTTTTGGCATAGAAGGCATCGGCAAATTGCTCTACCTCTGTCCATAAGAAAATCCCTGCTGATTTTAGCTTTTCAAACAGGTCATAGACTTGGTCAGGGTTAGACACATCTGCCAATTCTGCGGTTTGGTAGTACGGTTGAAAGGCATCTAAAATGTCTTGTGGCTCATTAAAGAAGTCCAACACAAATGTGCCCGTTTGCGCTTTGGTTGGGTAAGTACGGTTTAAGCGAGAAAGTGTTTGTACGCATTCCACCCCACCCAGTTTTTTATCCACGTACATGGCACAGAGTTTCGGTTGGTCAAAGCCTGTTTGGAACTTATTCGCCACAATCATCACCTGAAAGTCATCGCTATCGAATGCTTTACGCATCTCCCGACCTTTCAAATTTGGGTTCATATTACTTTCAGTAAACTTCTGACCCAATAGATGGCTACTGTCTGAATCATTCTCATTGAATTCCACTTCACCCGAAAAAGCTACCATCGCTTGAATGTTTGGGTATTTCTGTTCCGTGATGTATTTATCAAAGGCTTGTTTATAGCGCACGGCTTCTTTACGTGAGCTTGTGACCACCATGGCTTTGGCTTGGTTATTGAGTAAGCCCATCACATTCTTTTTAAAATGTTCAATGATGACTGCGACTTTTTGCGAGATGTTGTAATCATGCAAACGTACCCATTGATTCAGCTTAATCTTGGCTTTTTTAGCATCTACCGTATCGTCTTTTTCTTCAATCTTCTGCTTAAGCTGATAGATGACTTTATAGTTGGTGTAGTTTTTCAGTACATCCAAAATAAAGCCTTCTTCAATCGCTTGGCGCATGGAATAGACATGATACGCCTGAGGTAAATTGGTTTTTGATGGTGGCATCGTTGGATCAGGCAGACGACCAAAGAGCTGTAAGGTTTTATCCTTTGGCGTTGCGGTAAAGGCATAGAAACTTAAATTATCACTGCCTTTACGTGATGCCATCACCGCATCAAGCATATCTTCTGAGGATAGGCTGTCATCTTCCGCACGTTCTTCCACCATCAAGGTTTCTTTAAGCTGACGTGCAGTAGAACCGCTTTGTGATGAATGGGCTTCATCGGCAATCACGGCGTATTTACGTTCTTTCAGGCTGGTGCTGTTTTCAATCGCACGTAGGACGAATGGGAACGTTTGAATGGTGACAATAATAATCGGCTGTGCCATTTCTAAGGCTTTGGCGAGTTTTTCTGATTTTGAACCATCGCCTTCTTTGTTATTAATACGACCTACCACGCCATCGGCATGTTCAAACTGGTAAATGGTGTCTTGTAGCTGTGCATCTAAGATGGTGCGGTCTGTCACCACAATCACCGAATCAAACAGTTTTTTATTGTTGGCATCGTAAAGGCTAGAAAGCTGATGCGCCGTCCATGCAATGGAGTTGGATTTACCCGAACCTGCACTGTGCTGAATCAGATATTTTTGTCCTGTGCCTTCCTTTAAGGAATCCTCAACCAATTGGGTCACAACTTTCCATTGGTGATAACGTGGGAAAATCAGGCTTTCTTTTTTGTATTTTTTGCCTTCCCAATCTTCTTTTTCTTCGATTTGCAGATGAATAAAGTTGCCGATGATATTGAGCAAACGATCAGGTGTTAAGACTTCATTCCATAAATAGCCTGTGGCATATTCATTTGGATTTTCAGGTACGTCATTACCTGCGCCTTGGTCTTTGGTGCCTTTGTTAAACGGTAAGAAATAGGTGCTATCGCCTTGTAAATGAGTGGTCATATAGACGTCAAACTGACTTACGGCAAAATGCACCAATGCACCACGTTTAAACATCAGCAAGGGTTCAGGCTTATTGGTTTCAGAATCTTTCGGTAAACGAGTTTTACGGTACTGTGCCATCGCATTTTGCACCGCTTGTTTAAACTCAGACTTAAGCTCCATGGTTGCCACAGGAAAGCCATTAATAAACAGCACAAGGTCAATGCGCCATTTTTTGGCTTGTTTGCCTGTGGCTTCAAGTTCGGCTTTGTTGGCGTATGGACTATAGACGAGTTCTGGCACAATACGGCAGATGTTTTGTTTATAGCGCTCGTTCAGTTCAGGGTTTAAGCCATGTTCGGGTTTAAACTGACAAAAAGAAAAACGACAACCACGGGTACGAATGCCATGACGCAACACGCCCAATGTGCCATAACTGCGTGATTGGGCATCAGTGGCGTTAATGTCGGCTTTTTTCAGTTGTGCTTCTACGGTGTCTAAAAAGTGGCGTTCGGTGTCATTGGGGAAAATACCTTTAAACTTTTGCCATTCCTTGTCTTGGGTGTTTTGTACAAAGTCCAATAGGTCTTGGGTATACAGGGCTTTTTCTCGGTTGTAGCCTGTACCTGAGCCAAGTTGCCAACCGTGCGACTGCATTTGGCGAATAATGTCTTGTTGGAACTCCGTTTCTAAAGTTGCATCCTTTCTCATGCGCCAAGCTCCGTATTCGCCTCATTATTGTTATGGTTTTGGTTTTGCCAATTTCGAACATCAATCTTGCCTGTGACCGCAGAGGAAATAAGGGCTTTACGGCGTTCTTGCATCAGTTGAATAGCGGATTCAGCTTTTCTCGTTAGCTCATCAATTTTTTGATTAGATTGCTTGATGCTTTCTAAAATATTTAGAGCCTCATCATATGGCGGTAGTAAGTAATAAAGCTCTTTGATTGTATCTTGCCCAATGTTTTGCATTGAGTGACTAGCACCTGTTGCACCTAGCTCAATTTGTTTTCTTACAGCACCAATCGATAAATACAAAGAAACCATTTCAGGCAATACATTTTTTGAGAACCTTAGTCGATACAACTTATCGCAAAGTATTAAATTTGGATAATCACCATTAACAACAGAAGCACTCCCTACCAATTCTTTTGTGTTAGCACGAGAAATTAATAAATCATCTTTTTGAATTAGATATTGTAAGCGTGGCTCTAACTCAGGTGGCAAGGCTTTATTTTCTGAACTTCTAAATGAGCCACCATTAACACACCCAACTTTTAAAACCCCATATTCATGTGATTCAGCAGGTCGAGAATCACATTGAGGACTCCAACCTTGTTCAAAAGTCGTGGTGATATGTTTTATCTTTATACATTTCCAATGCTCAGGCACTTGCCCTAACCATTCCACACCTGAATCTTTCATGTTTACATCAGGATTTAAACCTTTGGTCACGGCATGGCTAATCACCGCTTGACGTTTTTCTTTAAGCAGCTCAATCAGCTTTTCTTGTTTGGCAATCAGGCTGTCAATTTTTGCGGTTTCATGATCGAGGAAATTGGCTATTTTTACTTGTTCAGCATATTCAATACTTGGGATAGTAATATTTACTAACTCAGATGAATTAATAGCTGGATAACTCACACCTACTGAACGAGCGACAACTTCTTTAATAAAGCCTTTTGCACGCAAACAATATGATGCAAAACTTTTATACAAATATTGATTAGGTCGAATAACTGCAAACCCTGTTGAAACAATTAAATTTTCAGGAGGATTATCAATAGGTGCTATTGCTTCTAAATATGTACGCACTGTTGAAACAATCACATCACCATCTCTAACGATTCGCCTAGCTCGTGAGGGCGCATCTTTAAAAGTCATTGTTTCAATTTTAGAAATACCATCAACTGCTGACACGCTACCAATATCAATGTATTGAATTTCGGCGTCTTTCGCAGTTGTTTCAGGTAAAACCTCATCATTATAAGTGCATAAATATTTCAAAGGTTTTGAATCCCAATGACTAGGAATCTCACCCAACCACTCAATACCTGAATCTTTATATTCAGTATATTTTTCATACTTCGCCACTGTTTTTGACATTAGGAATGCACCTCTTGTAAAAGTGCCATAATTTCACGGCTTACCGCATCCAAATCTGCATCAATCTCGCTTAAATCTCGTGGCGGTTCATACACATAAAAATGACGGTTAAACGGAATCTCATAACCCACAATACCAATTTCATTATCCTGTGCATCACGCTTATCAGCATTGATCCACGCATCAGGCACATGCGGCCCGACCTCACGCTTAAAATAAGACTCAATTAAATCGGTAGTGCTGACATTTGGATTAAGCGCAATGTTCTCGGCATCACGTAAATCACCATCTTGCACAAACTCAACCACTTTGCCTTTATATGTAAACTGACCATACAGTGGATTTTCAGCACCTTTAATGACTTTGCTTACCACAGGTTCAGCATCGGCATTTTTCCATGTAATGGCATCAATAAATTGCTTTTTCTCTTTGGTTTCAAGCTTAATGTTGGCATCTTTTAAGGCTTGCTTAAGTACTTCATCAAAGGCATTAAAGTCATCAAACTGCGCCGTGCCAATCTTGGCTTGTAGAGCTTCGGCTTTGGTGAGTAAGGTGCGTTGCTCTAACCAGAGTTTTGGCTCAAGCACAGTTTTAATGTCTTTTTCTTTCAGTTCGCTAAATTCAGCTTTAATCAGCGCACGAATCTCGGCTTCATACTCAGACAATTGACCATAGCGGTCTGCTGTCCATGTCGTACCATAATCGTCATACAGCTTTTGCATCACGGCATTAAATGGCTTTGGTGCAAAACGTAAAGTGGCAATACGTTCATCACTCACCTGAGCCGATAAACGTAACGGACTCTCAATGGTCACACGGCGGTAGCCAAACTCATAGCTGTTAAAAATTTTGCTTGAGAAGGTTTTAGCTGATTCAGTTTTAGGGCTTGCCGATTGACGACCACGATTCGATTTTACATCGGCAGGTTTATCCAACTCACGAGCATCCATCACATCAAAATTGCCATAGGTGCGAGTAATGAGGGCAATATCTTCTTCGCTCATTTCATTACGTTTTGAGCCAAGTGACTTACGCATTTTGCTATACAGATTACTGCCGTCTATAAGTTGTACTTTGCCTTTACGCTCAGCATCTTTTTTATTACTCAGTACCCAAACGTATGTGGCAATACCTGTGTTATAGAACATATCGGTCGGTAGGGCGATAATGGCTTCTAACAAATCGGCTTCTAAAATATAACGGCGGATTTCACTTTCACCACTGCCTGCACTGCCTGTAAATAGTGGTGAACCATTCAGGATAATCCCGATACGGCTACCTTGTTGATTATCTGCATCTGGCTGACGCATCTTGCTAATCAAGTGCATTAAAAACAGTAACGAACCGTCCGACACACGTGGCAAGCCTGCACCAAAACGCCCCTCAAAGCCTTTTTGCTCATGCTCAGATTTAATATCTTCTTCAATCTTCTTCCAATCCACACCAAATGGCGGGTTTGAGAGCATGTAGTCAAACTTCTCATAGGCAAGTTGGTCATTAGATAGCGTATTGCCGAGTTTAATGTTTTTAACATCCTGACCTTTAATCAACATATCGGCTTTACAGATGGCATAAGACTCGGGGTTTAACTCCTGACCATAGACACGGATCACCGCATCTGGGTTATGCTCACGCACATACTCTGTACCTGAAGATAAAAAACCGCCCGTACCGCAATAAGGATTACAATAAGTAGTATGGACACTCTCAATATTTTGTTTTTTATCAATATTAATAAATAAAAGAATGTCCATAAAATCCCTAACAACTATGGACATAATATTAAAGAAAGCATCACAAAAGTCTATTCAAAAAACTTCACAGCCATGTTATCTAATCTCTCTTTCACCACCTCCCAATCAGGCATTACTTGAGTCAAAAGTTGATAGAAACGATCACTATGGTTATGCTCAACTAAATGGCATAACTCATGCAGAATCACATAATCAATGCAGATTGTAGGTGCTTTAACTAGATGGGGGTTGAGCGTAAGTACACCTGATGGAGAGCAATTTCCCCACTGTGTACGCATGGTCATCAAACGAATATCGGGCTGATTTTCAACCCATAAAGCTTGTTCTAGAATACGTTGCAAACGTGCTTCGAATATGACTTTTGCTCGGGTTCTATACCATTCATTTAAATAAGATTTAATACTTTCAAGCCCCATATCCAAGGTGTTTACTTCCAATCTTCCTCTCAGAAGTTTTACACCTTTTGGCTTGGTATCATCATGAATCACTTTCAATTGATATTGTTTACCCAAATAAAAGTGGCTTTCACCACTTTTATATTGGCGAGGCGTGATAAATCTACTTTGTTCACGGAACTCTCGTAATTGTTTATAGATCCAACGACTACGCTGCTTTACCGCTTCAATGATTGTTTTATCATCTGCATTTAACGGGGTTGATACAACCACCCGACAATCAGCATAGACTTTAATCAGTATCTTTTGAGTACGACTAGGACTTTCAAGCACCTCAAAATCAAGAACTTCATCACCATAAACAATGCTTAACTTTCTCTCTGGCAGCTTATTCATCCTAGAGCCCATTCAAACCGACCCGAGTAATTTGTACAATCATTTCCACAATTTTTTTGGCTTGATCCATACCACTACCAATGGATTTACATTCACGGAACATCTGCGGTAATAGTTTTTTACGGATATCCGCTTCAATATTTTGTGGATTAATTGAGTTTTCAGCTACAGAGCTCATGACAGAAGTATCAACCTCAAAAGCGAGTTGAATCCACTTATTTTGATTCTGTTGATCTATTATCGAGAATGCTTCAGGTAATAGTTTTTTGAATACACCATAATAAGCTTGAGCATGCTTATTACCACTGAACACATCAGGAATTTCATCTAAACGACGAGCTTCAACTTGTTCTTCGAACTCTCTAAACAGCATGTGTTGCTTCAATGGGTGATCAAACTCTTTCTCAGCCTCTTCAATAACTTGACGTAACAGCTTAGAGAAAGCCTCCTGAGCATAGGGATCATCACGCAATTGCTGCTCAATCATCTTCGTTACACGAGTTTTGATGATATCCGTTTCATTACGTGTTTTCTCTTCACTCCAATCTTCAGGCTGAGCTATTTTACCCATCTTGCCGACTTCATAAACCCCATCAGGGTCCTTAACTTCAATACCCACAACATGCTTATCAATCAGTTTTTTGACTTGCTCTGCATACTGATCGTAGTCTACTGTCTCTCCAGCATCTCGTTTCACAATCTGACGCAAGCTTGTAAATAATTTGACTGTTTCTTTGTAGTGCTGACGATCTGCATCAGAAAAGTTTTTATCTTCAAAGAAGGTTGCTGACTGCAACGCAACTTTTAAACAACTTGCGAATTCTGTGAGTGCTTCATAAAAGTCATCGCGAACTTTTAAGTGAATATCGACTAACTCACCCTCACGCTCTTCAATGCGTGGGACTAAAACTTGGCGCAACTGCTCTGGATCATTTTTATTTTTTACACCATCAAAAATCGCCCATAGCGCTTTATACAAACGAGGTAAACGTTTGTATTCAGAGCTCATTTGCGTATACAAGCCTGTAAGATCATTGATATCATAGCCACCTTGGGTACGAGCAGCGAGATCTTGGTAATCAAGAATTGTGGCATCCAATTCTTTTAAAATACCTCGATAGTCGATCAATAAACCAAACTTTTTCATTGGATGAAGTCGGTTTACACGCGCAATTGCTTGGATCAGATTGTGCTGTTTTAAATTTTTATCAATATAAAGAACAGCATTTTTAGGTTCATCAAAACCTGTTAACAGCTTATCCACCACAATCAGCAATTTAAGCGAATCATCTTTTTCAAAACGCTCAATCACTTGTTTAGTATAGGCTTGCTCATCCTGAGTGCCGACATTGTCTTTCCACCATTGGGTCACTTCAGGAGTAGTAGATTCATCAACATCCGTATTCCCTTCACGACTATCAGGTGGGCTCATCACCACAGCAGACTCAAACAAGCCTGCTTCATCTAAGTACTTTTTATACTTAATCGCTGAAGCCTTGCTATCACAAGCAAGCTGTCCTTTTAAACCATCATCAATATTTTTCACAAAGTGATTGGCAATATCTAACGCAATCAGGCGAATACGATCATCCGCAGTATAAATTTCACCTTTTCTCGCAAATTTACGTTTTAAATCTGCTTTTTGCTGATCATTTAAACCTTCTGTTATCCGTTCAAACCACGTATCAATCGCTCGTTCATTGACATCTAAATCAGGAATTCGTTCTTCATAGAGCAAAGGCGTTACGGTTTTATCTTCTACCGCTCTTTGCATCGTATACGCATGAACAATAGGACCAAACTTGTTAACGGTCTTTTCATCTTTAAGCAATGGTGTACCTGTAAATGCCACGAATGCCGCATTTGGAAGTGCGAGTTTCATACGCACATGGTTTTCACCACCTTGGCTTCGGTGCCCTTCATCAATCAGGACAATGAAGTCTGAACTTGTGTTAACACATTCAGGAAGTTTGGTTGCAGAGTTAAATTTCTGAATCAAAGAGAACATGATTCGCTCTGTACCCTTACCAATTTGTTCAGCCAAGCGTTTGCCAGAAGTCGCCATAGCATTTAGCTTGTCTCTTTTTCCTGCCAGTTCACCACCTGATACAAAGGTTTTACTGAGTTGATCTTCTAAATCGACACGGTCAGTGACAACCAATATACGACATTGTTTTAAAGCTTCATGCAAGATCAATGCTTTACTGAGAAAGACCATGGTAAAAGATTTACCTGAACCTGTTGTATGCCAAATGACACCACCTTCACGGCCACCTTTGGTGTTCTTAGTACTAATACGCTCAATGAGTCGTTTGATACCAAAGATTTGCTGATAACGAGCAACAATTTTTCCTGCTTTCTTATCGAAAAGCGTATATAGGCGAACCATTTCGAGTAGTCGCTCAGGCTTTAATAGGCTGATCAGCAGTTGATCTTGACCTGTAACAGCTAAGTCTCCACCTGCAATTAGATTTTCATACCACTTGAGATCATCTGCATGACGATATGCGAACAAACTGTTTTTTTGTACAGCACTTAATTTCTTATTTTTAAGCGCATACATTTCTGCATCAGAAATATCTTCTTCTCGCCATGCAGCCCAAAATTTCGCAGGCGTATTACATGTACCATAGCGCCCTTCATGCCCATTAATGGAAAGAAGTAATTGGCTATAAGCAAAAAGATGTGGAATTTCATCAGGACGCTGATTGCGTAAAGATTGGGAGATCCCTTCGTTGATGGTTGGACCTTTCTTCGCTTGGCTATCTGGTCGTTTTGCTTCGATTACTACCAAAGGAATACCATTTACAAAGCAAACGATATCAGGTCTTCGATTATCTACACCACCTGAGCGTGTGACAGCAAATTCTTCTGTATATGAAAAGTCATTATTATGGATGTTATGCCAATCAATCAATGGAATCGTTGGGCTAACTTTTTTTCCATTCACAAATTCAGTTACAGGAATGCCGTAGAACAAATGGTTATACATTTTTTCGTTGGCAGTCAGTAATCCCTCATTTAATGCAGGGCTACAGATTTCGGCAATTAAGTTATCAACTGATTTTGGAGATAGTGGATATTCTTGACCCGCAAATGGAAAAGTACGTTTAGAAAGCTCTTGACGTAAAATTTGGCGTAAGACAACTTGGTCTTGTTTACCATCACGGGCAACAAGTGCCTGTGATGGCGGTAAAAATGACCACCCTAAGTTAGTCAATAAGGCTAAAGCTGGAAGTTTTGCACTGTATTCTTCTTGAAACTTAGGTAAATAAGAGTTCATATAAATTCAACTTATCCTATTTGTTTAGAAACTTCTTCAAACCACATGACCTCATTTGCTGCTCTAGTCTTTGGATCTACCAAAATCACTTTTACATTAGCCAAATGAGTATCTAAACGAAGCTTTTTCCTGACTTCTTTATCTGTTTCATTCGTATCTACTGTAATAACAAAAAGCTTTTTATCACTTTTTTCAATAAGTTCTCTAAATAATCCATTAATATGACTATCATCCTTATTAAACCCAAAACCTATCGAGATAATTGCATCCATATCTTTATAAGCATCAAATAATTCTACATAACGTCTCGACATTTCTACCGAAGTTAAGGGCTTCAAACCACTTTGAGTAAGCATAAATGGAACTAAAATTTGCTCACTCTCATGCAAATCTTTATCTTCAATCTGCATAACTTCATTTTTATAGGGATTATAAAAATCTTCCGTACTACCATTTAAATGGAATACATTAATAGGAGGTAGATTTAAATCATTCGATATTTCCTTAAATAGGTTGTTATAGTTAGATGTACCAACGACTCCTACTTCTTGACCAGAATCTATTAAACCTTTTACATCATGATAATAGCCATAATCGGGTAAATCCGTTGGCTTCTGCGCAATAATATAATCGTGGGCAATTTCCATAAAAATAGCCATTCTAGTGAATTTAGCCCATTCCGTTGATGGTGAAAATAAGTATCTAAAATGATCATCAATTAATTTTTGATAATCCAAAACGCTACAAAATATGTTCTCTAAAATTTGTTGAGTTACAGCCGAAAATAAATCAATTAAGGTTGCTTCTTCAGTTGTGTTGAATGTTCTTTTTTCGCTCAAAAGTAAATCTAAGGCTGTTGAACCGACTCGATCAAACTCCAAACGAAACATACCAAAAATATCATCAAAGATTGGTAAATCATCAGGCGCTGACTCGAATAATTCTTCATTTAGGTTTTGGACAAAGTCTTGCCCGTAAGCACCTACCAATAGTTGTAAGAAAGCAATTACATATCTATGAAGATCAGCACAATTTGATTTCGAACGAATGATTTCTAAAGCAGCTGAGTAATATTCAGTTCCGAAGAGTTTTACATCATTCGTTAACTTTTCATTAATTTTGATATCTTGGTCATATAGAGTTTCTCCAATATCCTTTCCCATCTCATTAGAAAACTTGTCTTTAACTAAGCCTTCTTCAATTTCTAGCTGACTGCAAGCCCAAGTAAACTCGTTATCAAAGTCATTCAATTTTTTGATAATTTCGTTTCTTTTATATTGGATTGATGACTCGATGATGCTAGTAAATTCATTTTTACCGAAAGCAAAAATACTCTTCTTTTCATAGCCTTTTGGCAACCATGTATTGGCATAAGGACTACGAGAATTAATTTTTAGTAATTTTGCTCTGAATGATTTTTTATAAGGTGTTGGATCTTTTCGAAATAAATCGATTGCGAACTTTCCACCACTTGGAAGGCCATAACTAATTTCTGCACCAGCACCAAAGAATAATCCTACTTTCATTGTAACCCCCTTCTTAAATATTATTAATTTTTCCCAGTTTTATTAATTAAGCCAGCAACCCCATCTAATCCTGGCATAGTAGGTCCTGACTCCGAAGCAAGCAACCCTGTTTCTGCACGGCTAAATAAAGCTTGTAAAATAATCTTTCTCGACTCTTCATCAGCATGAGTTTCATTACTTAATGCTAAATATACATATGTCAATTGTTGTCGCTCTTCGGCATCACGTTGAAGATGAAATGAACTAAATGCTAAGCGAGACAACATTCTGATCAAGAACACAAATGCAGAAATAATAACAGCCAAAAGTACTGTGCCTTGAAGGCTATGTAATGAAACTGTCATTTCTTGTCCATTGAGCCAGTGTGTAAACAGATATGTGAAATATCCAACTCCTCCACCCAATACCACAGCAAGAATTATTGACCAGATTATTCCCTGACATCTTAAACTCTTCGCTCGATCGTCCCAGTATTTTGCTGGTTTCTCCAATCTCAGTTTTTCAACATAAAGTTCTTCTAACTCTTTATGACGATTTATCGCATGATCCGTCATTTGATTAAAAAATGTAGAATGATCCGCAATGGTTGTATCTGAACGCTCTTTGCACTCAGCAAACCAATCATTAAACTCGCCCTGATTATCTGCATGCCAAGTCAAATAGTCCTGTCGAAATGCTTCAAAACCAGAGACCTGCTTATTGCGCTCCTCCTCAAGATCGTTTCTTAGCGTAGTAAATGCCTTTTTCTCAGCATGTCGTCGTTTAACTAAATGGCTTTGATCTTGTAACAAAAACTCATATGCCATGATATTGCCAATAAAAGTTGGCAAAGAAGTTCGACTATTCTGAAATGTAATCAATCTGGTCGATATCGCATTCCAAAATGCTGTTCCAGATTCTTCAGAATATCTATATGCATCTAATAATGATTCAGTACACGAATTACCTCTATATAGCCAATGCTGATTCATCCAACTGACAAATTGATTTTTGGTATTATCAAAATTCTGTTTATGTTGTTGAATATTATTGGGTTGGGGACTTTGCGACACTAAATCTTCAAAACTTTGTAATGCAACTAAAAAATTCTCAATTTGTTGTGAGTAAGCGTTAAAAGGGGATGATAGATTTTTCCCTAAATTACTCTTCTGTTCCAACCAATATTTTTTTTCAGCGTCAAAAAAAGTTTTAATCTCTTCAAATGTCGCCAAATCAAATGATTGTCCTAACCGATCTCGAATATTTAAATTAATCTCCATATCAAGCCACCACCTTGACACGTTTTTTACCTGTCAAAAGTTGTTGCATGAGTGCTTTTTTCTCTTGCTTTAAACAATCAAGTTTTTTCTGTAAAACTAAAATTTCTTCGTCACAGATATTTAAAACATTCGATATAGCTTGCTGCTCTTTTAGATTTGGCAAATTAATTTTGAAATCTTTAACCATACCTGCATTAAGGTTTGATTGTGTACCTTGCTGACCTTGTAACTTAATTCGGTCTTTTAATGAGCATAAATAAAAATATAAAAACTCATAATGCAAACAATCTTTAGGTCGAATCCCTAAAATAGCCTGAGAGGAAGTTACCTCAACTTTAGCAATACTACATTCACCAATTGATGCATACATAGCATATAAAATTGTATTTTTAGGATATAACCGAGCAGAACTATTCTCTACCCCTAAAGAAGTGAGAGTTCTTTCTGTAGTTGAAATCCATTTTCCGTGATTAGTCATATCCGCAATTGAAACCCATGGAATACCTCCATCATAGTATTCAGCAACACTAGATTTAGGTGTACCCCCACTATTCATCTCAGCGATATCTGCTAAACAAAAAATTTTCCATTTTTCGCTAAACCTCTCCCCACTCTCATCCAATAGCCGCTTCTTACCCGTCAACAATTGTTGCATTAATGCTTTTTTCTGCTGTTGGCTATTTCCAAGCAGTTTTTCAGTAATCGAAATCGCCTGATCCCAAATTGAAAGGATTTGGGCGATTTTATTCTGCTCTGCCAAAGGTGGTGTGTAGATTTTTAAACGTCTAACATCATCTTTTGTAATAGTCTTGGTTGTTGAACCACTAGCAAAAGATTTAACGTAATGCTCATTTTTTCTTAAATAGGTGTAGATAAAATATGGATTAGCCTTCTTAGGATCAATCCGAATTAAAAATAGATTCATTCCCAATGATACAGGCTTGCTAATTTCAGGCATAAAGTAAACTGTGCCAGGATTAGCAATTTTGTTCATGATTAAATCAGAAGCATAAACTTTTGATTTTTTTAGGAACTCATAAGCATGCTCATCTATATAGATAAGATTATTTTTAAAATCATTTGCTTCAAAATTGGTAGTTCGAATCATGACAGCATGATTCTCTTTATCCAATAATGTCACATTTTCTTTTAACTTTTCATAAGCACCATTAGCATGATAGTCCGTTAGAAGCTCAATAACATCACCTAGTGGTTTATAAAGAATAGTATTACTCTCCATAACCCAACTCCTCTAAATACTTCGCCATTTGAACTTCAAGCTCAGCAAGTTGAGTTTTTAACTGCTCACGCTCAGCACGTACAGCAACCAAATCAATCTCTGCTTCTTCTTCAAAAGTATCCACATAACGAGGAATGTTTAGGTTGTAGTCGTTGTTTTTGACTTCTTGTAAAGTAGCCAAATACGCATACTTATCTATGCTTTTACGAGTACGGTAGGTTTCAACAATCTTGGCAATATTATCTTCAGTTAAGTTGTTTTGGTTTTTACCTGACTTAAACTCACGGCTTGCATCAATAAACAAAACTGAATCATCAGACTTTTGCTTTTTGAAAATTAAAATCGCAGCAGGAATACCCGTACCGTAAAACAGCTTTTCAGGTAAACCAATCACCGCATCTAATAAGTTTTCGTTAATCAGTTTCTCACGAATCTTTCCTTCAGATGAGCCACGGAATAACACACCATGTGGAACCACAACACCCATACGACCAGTAACAGGTTTAAGCGTCTCAATCATGTGTGAGATAAAGGCATAATCACCTTTGGTCTTTGGCGGTAAACCACGACGGAAACGATCAAACTTATCATTCTCAGCTTGCTCATAACCCCATTTATCTAATGAGAATGGCGGGTTTGCAGTCACAATATCAAACAGCATCAAGTCACCATTCTTATCCAATAATTTTGGATTACGAATGGTATCGCCCCACTCAATTTTGTGGTTGTCTTCGCCATGCAAGAACATGTTCATTTTGGCTAAAGACCACGTTGAACCAATGGCTTCTTGCCCATAAAGTGCATATTCTTTGCTGTTGTGATTAGTTACAACCTTACGACCACACTTCATCAACAATGAACCAGAACCACATGCAGGGTCACAAATACTGTCACCTTTTTGTGGATCAAGTAACTCCGCAATTAAGTCAGATACTTCAGGGGGTGTATAGAATTCACCCGCCTTTTGACCACCACTCGCAGCAAAGTTTTTAATCAAAAACTCATAACCGTTACCAATCACATCAAGTGAACCCACACGGCTTGGTTTAAGATCTAATTCAGGCACAGCAAACACTTCTAAAAGATCTTTGAGAATGGTATTTTTCTGCTTTTCTTCGCCCAATTTATCGGTATTAAACGAGATATCTTGGAAAACACTTTTGCCTACATCTTTCAGCTTTGTGCCATTGGCTTCTTCAAGTGCATGTAAAGCCATATCAATACGTTCACCATTGCCCGGCTCAAAACGACGCTCATGCAAGGTATAGAAATTAGATTCACGAGGCAGTACAAAACGCTCGTTTTTCATCATTTCTTCAATCAGTTCAGGTTCATCACCATATTCGTTTTTATAATTGTCGTAGTGGTCTTGCCATACATCAGAGATGTACTTTAAGAACAGCATTGTCAAAATATAGTCTTTATAGGTATCTGCACTCACCGTGCCACGGAATACATCACATGCCGACCAAAGGGCTTTATTGACGGTATCTTGATTAATTTGAGTAACCATTATTTGTTTCCTTGGAGCAGTTGTTTAAACATGCCCATCATCATTTGTTCACGATTTTTAAGTAATTGTTGGGTCAAGATCTGCTCTTGCTCCCAAATACGGTTTAATTCGATTATGTGTTGCTGAATGTCCAAGCTAGGGACTTCAACTTCAAACTGGCTGACTGTGGATACGCTGAGCATCGGCATCTTCGAACCCTGACTTTCTTTGCGTAACTCATATTGCACATGAGGTTGATTCAAGTACCAGCATAAGTACTCAGGCAGTACATTTTGATTTGGCATCAGAATCAAAAATTGACTACTCACAATGAGTGGTCGTGCTTTTGATTGATCTTGATGACCTACAAAATAATGTGCTTTGAGATACTCTCCACGACAGGGCAACAAGATAGACTCAGGGTATACGATTGCATTATCCTTACCCTGCCAATCAATTTGCGGTAAAGCATCAGCAAAAAGCGTATAGCCACATGTATCCGTTGCAATGTTACGAATATCTTTGATCTGCAATACGTGGGCATTGCCTGACTCGACTTCTTCAACCTTTTCACGAAATGTAAAACCTGTGCGAATCTCGGCAAGATCGCTCAGTTTTACGGCTTTTTTTACATTTGACATAAATATTTACTCTAAAAGAGATTAAGCCGTCCTTGGCTCAATCCATTTATGATGCTTTGCTTAAGTTTTCTTGAAGCCAATTACTGACGTCTTTAGTTCCTTTTGAATCAAGGTTGTACCAAACAGCCTCATTTTGTAAGCGAGTCACTAATAATCCGTCATCACCATCCATGACTTTGAATAAATCTTCTGCAATTTGTGATGCTGTTTTTTCAGAGGCAATTAACCAACATGACTCCAAAGGATGGCACCAATTACCTAGAGACATAATTTTTTTATAAAGCTCGTCATAGTTACGTTGTTTACGCAGGTCATAGTTGATCTGATATACTTTCATGTGTTCTTAACTCCTAATGTTTAGTCGCGTTAATAGTTTTGAATACGATGACAGGCGGCCACCTGTCATCACAAATTAAATACAGTAGGTAGACTATGCAACCCCTGTTACATCAGGATAATGGGGCGTTTTTTACTCAATGTCAATTGTTTTTTTGCAGTAGAACACCTACTAAAATGAAAACCCATAAACAAATACTACTATTTTCATTGCAAAATATTGTTTTTAAACATAATTTTTATTAAAACCAAGCTAAATATATTTCTATTCAAAAAAACTAATGATTTGAATATCTAAAGCTTTTGATATTTCATAAAGCTTGAGCACAGTAATGTTAACCTCACCTCTCTCTATCCGCCCCATATAACTACGATCTAAACCACACATAAGGGCTAACTTTTCTTGAGAAAGGCCTTTTTCTTTTCTAGCCTTACGTATTTTTTGACCTAGTAAACTTGCTAATTCTGTCATTTGATTTAAATGCTCAAAAAACAGAACTATCATCATTTACGGATTAAACATCCACGGCTTATAATCCTCTTTTTAATAAGTGAAAATTGTTCAGTTATGGCAAGAAATACTCATTTACCACTGTATGATGATTTTTTAGATTTATTCATAAATCACGAAGTCAATAATTGGCAAGCTAAAGATTTTTGGGAGAAAATGCTGACATCTAGACCAAACATGCCAAAAACTGCTAAAAGACGTATGTACTCAGGCCTAAAAATCCTTTTAAATTTTGAATATTTGGAAGTTAATCCCACTACATCTTCAAAAAAATCCTTTCGTTATAAAGAAACACCTAGACTGAATGATTTAAGAAATCATTATAAAAAACAGAAGCTTCAAGATATTTTTATGTCAAAAAGAAGTGATTTATTGATAGAATTGGAGGAAAAAGAGAATAATATCGAATTCTTAAATACTTTATTAGCTAATGATGCGACGCTAGAAAAATATTTCATTACCCATAAACATGAGATTGAGAAAAATATAAAAAAAATAAATTCTAATATCAAATTAATGGAAGATATATTAAGTTAGATAAAAAATTGATCATAAAATCGTCATTTCAATAAAAATAAAACATGAAGTGACATTACAATAAAGGCATAACTATTATTTAAAATTATAGGACTGTTATTCCGTTAACCGTTCAATTTTATTATTTAGCTCTATTATTTTTATTTGTGCTGCCAAAAGTTTAGATACAGCTTGGTCTCTTTGCTCTGTAAGAACCTCAATTCTTTTTTGCAACTCAATAACTTTAGATGTTGCTCTGTTTGACACTTGATTTTTTAATTTTAGCTTTTGATCATTTTGTTCTATCCACGATTGAATTTCCTGAATAAGTTTAGGATAGCGACTTTTTCTCAAAGCAGAGGGATCCACACCAGCTTCTTTCGCTACATTGTTTTGAGAAACACTAGTTCCCTTCGGCAGAACAATAGGTTTATTTTCTTTTAGACGAATAAACGCCTCATAAAATTGAAGCTCAGCTTTACTCACTTGATTTAATGACATCAATTGCTTTCCTAATAGATATTAGCTGCTTAAGGGTAGATTTAGCAGGAATTGAATCGTATGGATAATTATCCATTTTCTTTTGATAAAAATCTTCCAATTCATACATAAGATTTAATTTATTTTTATCTAACATAACTGAATCACAAGCTAAACCATCATTAGTTCCCATACACATAGTTATATTAGTTATACCTCCATAAGGACATGGATCACCACTTTTAGTACAAGCACCCAAAAAAGTCTCCCTATAATTCAGCTTTTGAGACTTAGAAAGACTTAATAATGTTGCATGATCTTTCAGCTTAACTGTTGAAATTACTTGTATTTTTCGTTTGATACCATGAGGAGATACAAATTCACTGGCTTCAAGATTCTGGTATTTTTCAATATAATTATGAAATCTTTCTTGAAGATATAATTCGCCAATTTGTTCATTTAAGTTAAAATTCAACTTATAAGCATTATTTGCATAGTAAAGACTCATAAATTTATTACTATGCTTCAACTGATACTGTAAGCTCGCATCCTCAACAAAACCTGAAGCTATCATGTTAACTGCACCAGTTCTACGCAACTGATGCCATGCAAGTGGCCAAATACAACCAACTTTAAATTTTTCTTCATCTAAACCAAATGTCATTTGTTTTGCTATTTTCAAATCAGTATTTTGAATAGTAAGTTGTTCTAAATTAAAAAGTTTTGGCCACATGGTCAATGCTTCATTGTATTTTCGCATTATTGGTATTAAAAAAATTCTTTCAAAATTAAAAGCTCGTGTAGTCCATGGCTCAAAAGAGCTTAAATATAAATGTGGTTTAAAATCATCTATACATTCTTCTATAAACCCGTTTTTATGCAGAATACCAAATCTTAATTGACTGATAATAGATATAGCATCAACTGCCTTTTTAGCAATATGGGGAACTATCCAAAAAGCTTCTTTGGATTTAACTGTCTTACTTGTTTCTCCCTGAATAAAATAATGTTTTTCATTATTAATGACTTTTGACACAAAACATCCATATCGCAATTTGGATGCTTCATCAATCCTCATAAGAGAAAAATTAATAATATAAGCAATTGCAGCGAAACTAATTAAGCTTAAATAACTTGAAAAGTTACGAATCGAAATACCATTTTCATCAAAAACAATCCATTTATTAAGATTATCAGTTAAATCCAACTCTGTGATTAAACTTAAAAAAACCTCTCTTTTATATTTTCTATTATTATTTGATTTATATACATCCAACATATAATTGAATAAATATATAATTTTTTCTTGATTTTCGAGGAAATCAGTTAAGCACTCTTCTAACCTTTTATTCTGGTAAACCCAAATCCTAGGTGGAATATAAGGAGTTTGAGTAGTCTTATCTTTAATTAGATAATTTGAGATTCTATTTATAAGCCCACTATCTAATATTTTAAAACCAATTTCTTTATGGTTTGCAAATAAACTCTTCAATATAAAAATAAGCCTTCCACCATGCTTACCATATTGACTAGCTATTTTCTCTAAAATCCAATCATTTTTATTCAAATCACTAATTAAAATATTGTTAATGGAACAAATATAAACTAATGGTTTTAAATTTGTTAATCTCATTATTAAATTTTTAACTGAGAAGACTGAACCAGCTCCCCACAGCCAATAACAGGCGATTATTTTAAATAATCTTTTATTCTCAAAATCTATTATATAGCCTTTTTTTTGGCTACTAGATCCAAAATTAAATTTTACATTTTTATTACAATATGAAGTAAAATCCCAAATATCATCTTCAAACCTAGAAACCACCTTATTTTTCTTGTCACATGTTACAGGGAAATCATTAGAAGGTGGCCAAACAGTTATTTCATAATTTGGAGATTTTTCAGAGATAAATTCTGAATTTAATCGCAAAGGAAAGAATGCTGTTGTCATATAATTTTTTCCAGAATATCTATTAATGTAGCCCATTCGGGATGAAAATTTTTAGACCTGACTTCTGCTTTTGCTTTAATTACTTCCTTCTTTTCTTTATTTCCTAATTTACAAATTTCATTAAGTTTCTCATTAATCCTATCAATTACCATTTTAGCAGGATGATTTCCTAATACTGGATTAAGTATCATTTCAAGCTCTTTGATATACGCATGTGTTGCTAATCTAAAAAAATAATCATAACTTAAAATATCTTTATGATATATGCAGAATAAGCAACCTTCTTGACTAACACAATCAGGTTGGAAATCTAAACTACCTTCTATAGCTATAGGATTTTTATTATTTGAGGCACACATTCCAGCACCTGAGCTTTTAACAAGCTGAATACTTTTATCATGAAAATCTGCAATTTGAATTATAGCTTTATCGACATTAATTCTTTCATAATTTTTTCTAAAAGTTTCAATAGAATGAGACATTACTGACTTAATTGACTCAATATTTTCTATTTTTGATGCAAACCAATTACTTCTAAACTTTCTAATTTTCGAAATATTGTAATAACTTATCTTTAAATCATTACAAATATCTCTAATCAATTCTGGAGAACTACCTTTTTTATCGATTTTTATAATACCTCTATATAGATATGGGAATAAACTATCTCCTGATTTAAAACCCACATCCTTCAACCACTTAATATATCGATCAAGTATAATTCTATAACTTTTAAAACATTTAAAAATTGCTTCTCCTTGTCTTCTTCCTTTATAAACTTTAAAAACAGAGTAAAATTCATTATCTGTCATCCATCTATAATCATCAATTTTTAAATCAATAGCTTGGGAAAAATTCATACCAGTCTGATTAATAAAAATAAATAACTCTACTTCAATTCTTAAATTTATAATTCTTGAACGCTTATATTTATCAAGTAAATTTTCATCAGGATCTAAAGCACGTCTGGCTTCTAGTACATTCTTTTTGTCTGATGGATTTCTATACTTATCTAATGAGAGATTATCATCTATCAAGTTACCTTTTAAAACTAACTCTTTACCATTTCTTAGTTTTAATCTTATTGGCAAAATACCACGAATATTCTCTAATGATAAACCATCTGAAATGTCTTTAAGAAACCAACCAAAATTTATAAAATCATTTTCATCAAAATTAGTAACTGTTAATGAATCTTCTCCTTTATTTTTCAACCTCGTCTTATTCATTAAGTAAGTGCCAGGCTTAGGAATATCTATTCCTATTGAACAGGCAATAACGTTTGCAACAATAGAGCATTTTTTATAATTTGCATAATTTTTTACCTCTCCTAACTCAACACGTTTTAATGTTGAATTAGCCCAATCAATAAAGCACTTTTCACAATTTTCTTCAGTTACATTTATCTCGAGGGTTTCATACCATTTAAAAAATTGGAATAATTTTTCCAAGCTTGATTTAACAGTTCTAATTGATAATCCTTTTGTTATAATGGCATTATAATAATTATAAATCTTTATTACTAATCCCAATCTTTCTAGGATTGGTTCTCCAAATTCATTTTTTCCTATTAGATCATGAACTAATCTTCTCTGCTCTAAAACGGCACCTTTATATAGTAATATAGATAAATCCCATTTTATTTCATGTGAACCATATAAAATACTATCTATTATTAAGTTTGGTATATTTTTATGCATTTTCTATACCCAAAAAAATATTCGTATATTGATTAGATATTTTTTCCAAACTTTTTGAATTTTCTAAAAATTTTATATATTTAAATGTTACCTGTTCATCCTTGTGCATACAGGCATCTTTAACTAATTGCATAGCACTCATAGGTGACATTTTAGTCAAACAATATTCCATTAGAACAGTGGCAAATGTTGCACGTGTTTGGTGAAAATGGAAACTTTTAAAAGTGTTATAACCTAACTTTATACCTTCACATCTTAGTCTATGCATTGCAACATTAATCGATTTATTATCTATATCTAAATATCTATTACCACTTCTAGTTAAAAATATTAAATTTGAATTTGAATTTTCTGCTCTAGCGACCCTTTTCAATCTGCGTATACTATAGCAATACTCAATCAACTCATGAACTAAATCAGTAGGTATTAAAATATTTCCATCTTTTGAATATTTTGTACTGACAGCAGGTGAGGCATTAGGCCCAACCCTAATAGTACTCATTGTTTTATTCTTAAATAATATAGAGTTTTCTAAAGTTTCAACTTTCAAATCACTAATAGTGCCAATTCTCATCCCAGTATAAAAACCAACCTTTAGAATCAAGTATAATTCAAGGCTACTTTTGTTTTTGGCAACATTTAATATAGTAGAAACTTCACTAGGATTAATTGGATAAATCCCACCTTCCAATTTTGAATCTGTATTAATATTTACATAAGGAATAGCTAAATCAGTCGACATAATATCTATCGTAGATTCAAAACCAAATTTATTAATTATTTTTTTCTTATAAATTTTATTTTTCCACATCTGAAATTCAGTATTAATTACTTTCTTTTCTTTTACCCATCTATAAAATTTTATAACTGCTCTCATTCTTTGAGTTGTAGTTGTAGGGGCTAACTCTAAAGCATCTCTTTTTTTAATCAAATATCCACGAAAAATTACTAAGCAACGTTCACTTTTAATATCTGGAAAATCCAACCAATCAACATTATTTTCTTCCAACCATGTTGCATACGCATGTAAATGAAAAATATTTGCTTTTACCGTTTTAATATTCAAATTTTCGTTTATCAAAAGATCATAGGCATATAAGTTGACTTCATCCCATGGACTACTATCAAACCAATATATTTGTGGTAAGGAATGATCAGTTATGTATTTAGATTGAACAAAATCGACTTCTTGATCTTTAATTTTAATTGTCTGTATTTTTAGTTTTATATTTTCAATTTTCGCCATATCTAAGCTTCATATAAAACAATCATGTCCATACTATTGTTTGTAATACTTGTTTTGTCAACTATACATGTAACCCTTACCCGCTGTTGGGTCATATACCGTGCGTATGATACCTTCCTTGTTCAAGGCGTCATCATCTTTACCAAATACTATACCTGTGGTGAGGCGCACGATGTCACGTGGGGTAAAGTGTTCCCCTGCGGTTTCATTCGAGCTTTCCGCAAAACGGCGGATCAGTTCTTCAAACACCAAGCCCATTTCATGGTTAGATACGGCGCTATAACTTAAGTCCGTTGCGGCAAACTTCTGTACCACTTTATAAAGTAGATTGGCGTCATCAAGTAAGCCCACAAATTCATCAAACTTAAAATGCTCAAAAATCTCACGTGCGTCTTTAGAAAAGTGCTGAATATAGTTAATCAGATTGGCACGAATGTCCTTTTGTCCAAGGCTCGCTAAATCAAGCTCTGAGGTGTTAAAAAACTTAATATCACCTGTGACCTTGAGCAGCATCTTTTCTTTGGCTTCTTCAGGCAACGGCATTTGTTTTACTTTTTCATTCGCTGCCAATACATCTGCCTTACTTGCCTCTAGTACACATTCTAAACGGCGCAACAAGGTAAACGGTAAAATCACACGTCCGTATTGAGATTGTTTGAAGTCACCACGTAAAAGATCGGCTACCGACCAAATAAAGGCTGCAACTTGTGAAAAGTTATTATTTGTCATTTAAAACTACCGCTTGCCTGAAGGCTAAAACTTAAAATACCTAAGGTTTATTGTGCCTGATTTACAAAGAATTTTACTAGCTTTAAATGGGACAAAAGACGATTGTTTAGTATAACAATCGAGTTACTTCGTCAATTTTAAAATAAGGAATGTATCTTTTTATTTTCAATTTGAAAGGGCTTTGTTGCACAAAGATTTAAAAGGCAGCACTCTGCTCATTTGAACAAAACTCAAGTGACAACTTGGGTATGAGGACGACCTAATTCTGTAAATTTATTCAATACGGCTATACGTGCATGGATCTCATTTACCTGACTAGAAAAACTTCTCGCTGTTAATTTATCGCCTAATAATTTGATGCAATGCATCTTAGTTTCAACCAAACTTCGACGGTGATAACCAGACCATTTTTTCCAAAGTGATCTGCCTAAACGTTTGACTGTCTTTAATAATTCATTCCGCTCTAAAGATCTTAATTTCTGATTTTTCCATGGCTTTGCATTTTTTCTTGGCTGAATGACTGCATGTGCATTTCGATCTAAAATGACTTGTCTACAGTGCTTCGTATCATAAGCACCGTCGGTATAGACCGAATCAATTCGTTCATCTAAAGGAATTTGAGCAAGTAAATCATCGAGAAATTGCGAATCGCTTACATTATTTGTAGTAAGTTGTACTGCACGTATTTGAAGGGTTTCAGCATCGATCCCAATATGAAGCTTACGCCATTGGCGACGATACTCAGGTCCATGTTTCTTACGTTTCCATTCACCTTCACCTAGAAACTTCAAGCCAGTTGAGTTTACGAGTAGATGTAACCCATCACTACTTTTTTGATAATTAATCGCAATATCAATATGTTTTTGTCTTCTGCAAAGCGTACTGTAATCTGGTGCGGTCCAATTTAATCCACAAAGTTTAATCAGACTTTGCACAAAGCCAGTGACCATACGTAAAGATAGACGGAATAAGGATTTAATCATTAAGCAGCATTGGATAGCTGCGTCGGAGTAGGTTTGATTTCGCCCTTGTTTGCCTTTTGATGGAGCATACCATTGCGTAGCAGGATCAAACCAAATGGCAATATTTCCGCGACTCATGAGTGCTCGGTTATATGCGGGCCAATTGGTTGTGCGATAGATTTTGTGTGTAGGCTTCTTCATTTGAAAATTATATCGCTGAAAAAGCCTTTACAGATAGGTTTGTGCAACAAAGCCTCACCAATCTAATGGTTTTTCTGCGATCTTTATTTTGGGTTTCTTATTTGTACCTGAAGCTCTCTTACGCTCCTTACCACGAAGTTTGTGTAATTGAATTGGTGATAATGGAAGTTCTGGTACGAATATATCTAAATTATCAAGCATATTTAATGCGCCCAATATTGCTATCAAATCAGAAAGCTTCACATCCCCTTTCTCAGCATTTAACACTGTTCTTCTATTTACCCACGCCAAATCAGCTACTTCTAATTGAGTTAAATCTTTATTAAGGCGAATACGTTTTAATCGCTCACCAACAATAGTAGAAATAAATTGTGGACTAGAATTTTTCCAGAATTGCATTTTTAAAGACTCCCTAATATTTAGTAGTTTGTTTTTTATACCACCAATCAGCTTATGCTGTTAAGTACCAAATATTGTATATATCTATACTTTTTTATATGTTATGTACCAAATTTAGCACCTAACAACTACGACTTAACATGCATTTCAAAGTTAGCTTGTCATTGGAATAATATTAAACCTATCCATTGGCTCACTTTGGGCTTTTCTTCTTTATAAATAGAATGAAAATAAATTAATTAAATATATTTAATCATTAACCATTTTTTAAATTTTAAAAGAACTTAACATAGGGCCTTGACGCTCTATTTCATACTGGATAGACTTCATATCAACACAGCAAAATCTGTGTTCGGGCGTGAGAACCTGATATGATCTAGGTGCAATCAATTGTCGCACTTGCGGCTATTTTTTTGCCTACTGTTAAGCAGTTCCTATGGTAGCTTAGCAGGGCAGCTTTATGCTGGCTGATCCTAGATTCAGTATTCTCACCCCTGTTAAGTTGCCTCCAATTACCGTGAGAAGTGATGGAGATAATCTCAAAACTTATCTAGGAAACTGCTATGAATTTCAAATTCAATGGTGCAACCCCTTGCACGCCTAAAGATCTTGCCAAGCAACTCATTGTAGAGAGTGCAAAACTACTTAATAACAAACAACGCCAAGATTTAATTGATATCTTCATAACTTTGGATCAAGCATCAATATCTAATTCAAGTCCAACACACAGCAGCGCAACTGAAGAACAAATGCCTGTGTACTCTTCTCAAAAGCACGAAGATCAGGATGAAATTAACCAAGAATATTGGTCTGGCACCTACATCGAAAATTATAATCAAGAATATCCTGAAGAATGGATACGACGTACGCAGCAACTCCCTTCTCGTTTAAAAGCTACATATAAGTTTTGAAAAACGAGGAGCTACTCATGACTCAAAAATCAAAATTATTAGTTCAAGGTGACTACCCACTCATTGCATCTCCTACGCTTGCTCAAGCGTATGGAGTGCCCTCTGCGATTTTTTTACAAAAATTACATTATTGTCTGCAAAGCAAAGGAGCTAAATGTATTGAACAGCAAAAGTACTTTTACCACAGCTATGAGCAATGGGTTGAAACCCTAGGAATATATAGTGTTTCCACTATCAAACGGATAGTCAGTAAATTAAAAAAAGCTGGGGTTTTGATTGTTAAAAAACTAGCTCAAAATAAATGGTTGCAGACTAATTTTTATAGTATTAACTACCGTAAACTCACTGCATTATTAAAAGTGTCGACTGAATTTACCGACACCATACTATGCACCCCATTAAAATCTAAACCTCAATCACAACATGATATTGATTCATCAAAAAGTTCACATCATGGCAGAAATATACAAATTGCAAAGCAATCAGTAAAAAATTCTCGACAGCAAACTATTCCTGTTCTTCTTGAAGGATTAAGTCAACCTTTACAGCCAACAGCTCAATCCACGGATTTAGCTAAAATGGCCCCTGAAAAACGTGGCTTATATCAACAGCTGTTAAAACTAAGAGTAGACATACATTTTGATGATGCACGCTTAGATCACTGGATAAAAAATAAAAGGTTTATCATCCATAAAGCTGCCTATCTAAAAGACCAATACGGTCATTTAAAAATGACTTGGCATAGCCCAGAGCAATTAGGATTAAATTCTTAATTAAGTAAAAACAAGGAGACAACCATCTCCTTGTTCATCATTTACAGTGGTTGAATATCATCCATACTATTTGAATTATTTTGCTTAATAATTCGATACTCAGGTTTTACATTATCATTTTGCTTCGCAGGTTCACTTTCTTTTATTAACTCAGCTTTTCTATCAACCAAACCATTGTTAAACTCTTGAATAATCTTGTTAATTTGATGCTTTTCATCTTGACTGTGAATGACTATATCTTTGGCAGCGTTATTTAACTCAACTTGATCTAAATAGCGTTCGATTACTATTGTGAATTCTTTTAAGGAATCCAACTCATTTATACCCATTAGATTAATTTCACCCTTTATTTCGTTCAAACATTTACCTATGAAAAACAAGTGATCATCTACATATAAATCTATGTTTTCTTTTGAGAGTCCAACATTCATTTGTTCAAGCAAGTTTGCCTCAGCATTTACTACATTTTGTAGAGATTTAGCGAAGTGAAGATGTGGGTATTGATTGTCCAATTGTGCTAGCTTTGTACTGATTGCCGTCATCGCAAACTTATCATTTGTTGATAGCTTAGTTCGACTATCCTTTACTTCAATTCTTTTATATACGTCAGTACTTCTTTCTGAACTAAGGGCTGAAGATACGAACTGATCAATAAGTTTTCGAAATGTGTTTCTAATTTGCTCCTTAATATCTCCAAAGAATCGATTAGTTCTTTGAATGAAATTTCCTTGGATAACTCTTCTTGATAAAGCTTGAGTTCCTGTTCTTTTGCTTTTAACTTCTGATTCATATCTTTCAACTTCATAGTCATAAGAAAGTTTTCTTTTGTCATAAGATCTTGAAAGTTTTTCAGTTGTAACTGCAACTTTTCTAGCTCTTTGATATATATTTTCTGTGCTTCTACTATGCCCTTGTTTTGCTGGTTTTCCTCCTGCAGTATATTCAGCGCCTGTTTCAACTCTTGAATCATCTTCTCTTGCGTAATGATTAATTGGTTCTTTTGAATTTGTAGTTGTGTTTCTTTCATTTCTAGCACCAATATTTAGGCTTAAATAAAATTTAAAAGTATTAAGACAATGCTGAATATTACGAATATCCCAATGGACCAACTGTACCTTCGGAATTGCTGCTTTTTCTGCATCTGTATTATTCCTAGCAGCTCGCCAAAATATTGATTTAATTGAATGGTCATGTCTTTTTGATGATTGTCGCTGATTTGAATTTGGCTCTGTATTTTCAGGATTAATGGCTTTAAATTCAAAGTATCTGCACTGTTCTGCCGAAGTTGAATATTGCTTTCGTAAATTTGACTGAATAAATCCAAAATTTTGCTTAATTCGGTGTGAATGTTCTTTTGAAACTGCTGTTGGTTCTCTAACATTTTCTGAATTTTCAAAAACTGTCTGTCCGTTTCCTTTTGGTAAAGCAACAACTCCAGATCCATGGTTTCGTTCTCGCTTAAACTCTGCAACAACTGTTGCTCCAAGCGTTGGTGATAATCTTGCCTGTTGCTCAATAATTCTTTCAAATTCAGAAACCGAGGTTCGATAATATTTTTTGTTATATTCGTAACGCTTTCTTCGAACTGCTTCAATTCGCTTAAAGCAATTTTCGTGCTCACTTGAAGATCGCGGAAGTTCTGCTTGAGATTCATGCAATATTGATCGTGCTCTAGCTTGTCCTTCTCTATTTTTTCGGTAAGCATCGTATGAAAAGTCGGCATTATAAAATTCCCCTTTTAATCTATCTGTTGCTTTAGTTGATTTGATCGAAATGTAGTTCGCATTATTTCTTTTCACCTCACCTAACTCAGATAAGCAATTAATTAAATCTTCACGTGTATTGATAATTCCAAAAATAATTCGTTGCTCTATATATTGGTTGATCAATTCCACACGTGTTTTTTTTGGTAAAGTTTCCAATTTAGCTCTAATCGCAGCTGCATTTTGGATTTGGTGATGATTTTTGGGTCTGGTTGTTTTCAATCTTTTAGGGTCATCTGGTCGAGCCCAATCATATTTTAAATTAAGAAAATCACGAAGTGGATCAAAGTAATGATGATGACCTGGTGGCGCAATGTTTAATGACTTACCTGTAGATAACTCAACACGTGGTACAAGTATATGTAAATGTTTTGAACCGTCTTCATCCGCATGCATAACTGCAGTCATGTGATACTGTGAAGGACTTAAACCGACAAAGGCATGTTCTTCAAATAAGTCTAAAACCTCTTGAAGTTGTTCATTTGAAACAAAATCATCTGGCGACCAAGCAATAACAACGGATGTATAGCAATATTGAAATTGGATACTTTCAGCAATCGAAGTAAATGTCTTTGGATCTCCTCTAAGAATTTCCACCTCTGCACGAAAATCACCTAGGTGATCTTGCGCGCCCAACAAATAAGAAACTGCTAATTTTGGATCACCAGTGCCTGATTTAAGAAATTTAATAATCATAAATTAGCGCTCTTTCTCAGATACTAATAAGATCGCCTTTTTTTTTCTTTTTTCACTAAGCTGCGGAGAAACATAGTAATTAGGTATCGAAGGAAGGCAGCTATTAAGTTCAGATTGAATGGTGGCCAAAATGTCTAAACAATCTATAAAAGAAAGCTTCTCCAATGCTGCACTCTTTTGCAGGCAAATGAAGTTTAATGAACGTGCAATCTGATTAATATTGTTCCCAATCCGACCTAGTTCTAATAAAAGCATCGGATCAGCACGGGGAACCGGTCGACTAGAATTATTTTTTGTCGACCGTTTTTTCTTAAGCTTTAATCCTTGAGCTATAGAGTTCGTATGAGCATCATCTTTGCAAACTGCCACCATAGGCCAGATTATATGCAACTCTTGACTGATTAATTTATGAACAAAATCGGTAAATCTTAGATCATAATCATTCAGATATTTTTCCAACTGTAATGCTTGATCACCGTTAAATCGTAGCCTTTTCACAATTTCACGTTTAGTTTTTTTCATTTAACTACCAAATTTATTGATGTGTGTTGGGGTCTTAGGGGGTCGCCCCTAACAAGCCCTGTTGCGTACCAAATAAAAAGTTCGACGAACTTTTTTTTGTAGCTACAGGTAGGCTTGCTTAAACAATTCCCCTGTTCAATCAACATTAGCAAAGAAAAAAAAACACCGATTTCATTGATGCTATTTTGAAAAAAAATGACTTAATCTTTTGTGTATTTATTATTTAAGTCATTGTTTATTATGATTTATTTTATTAAAAACTTTCATTAATCTTCCACAATTGGTTTCAAATCATCTTGAGACTTTCTATTTATATACTTTTGCACTAACTGATTCTTATTCTTGTAAGCTTTGGCTTACAGTTCGCTCAGTAACAGAAATGTATTTGCTCAGTAGCACAGATAAATTTGCTCAGTAACAGAAATGTGTTTGCTCAGTAACACACAATATAAATAAGTGTTTTTTGCAGAAACGCTACATAAAATTTGGGCATTTTTCCAGAAACGGACAGTTTGTGAAACTCATCACATAACTATTAAAATCTTTTTTGAACTTTCAACAACTTAGTTATATATCGAAAAATCATATAAATAGACATAGAATTAGTAGATTTTAATAAAAAAAACTTAGCCATTTTTTTTCAAAATTAGACAGATGAAAAAAGAATTTTTTTATTTTGCTAGCGTTATCTCACTGCTCAAATCTTTTATTTGTGCAGTACTTTAGCTTGGGTGGAAGGATCTGTGACGCTAGCAAGCTATAGTCAGCATTTATGCTAAGAGTTGCTACTAGGGGATATCGAAAAAGCAACAACGTGATGAGTAGCTGTCAAAGGGACAAAATTGTATATTGGGTAAATACCCTTGCCAAGATGACCTATAGCAGTGGTTTGAGAACGTTTCGATGCGGTGTGTGAACCGTAATCTCAGCCTACGAGAAAAAGCACAATTATTCTCTGCCAATACGACCGAAGCGTGGCTCCGTTAGCCAATTTTGGCCTTTTGGTGATACTTTAAGAGCATTTTTTAATGCTCTTAGGGTGAGTATTGCCAAAACTCTCTCAACGTTCACCATTAGCCAATTGGTTTTGGTCAGTTTAAAATAGAATTTTAACAAACGGCATTATTTCTAATTCGGCAATATAAATGTAAGCCAAAAATCCAATTTGTCTGAATGCAAAACATACAAATTGCAACGTTTAATTAGTAAACCAAGAATCCTCACGTTATTAACACTTAATAATTTCAAGAAAATTAAACCATTCAAAAAAAAGCATAACTAGCTGTTTTTAATCAATATAACGTTTTCTTGAACTAAAAATTATTTTATTTATATTTTTGCTATTGTTGTATCAAGCACGACGACGACTAATGGTTATTGTCGATTAAAACAGATTATATTGCTGACCCTCTGTAATCTGATATTTAAATTTATTAGTCCTAATTTGTAAATTAGTAGGAATGTAATGAACAAATTTGTTGTTGTATTAGAGTCAGATTATCCACCTCAACTATACCTGGGTGAAAAAATTGGTGGAGCTACGATTATTGAAATGAAACAAGAAGATATCAAAAACCGTGTAACAACGGCATGGCTTTCCGAACGCTTTAATTTGTCACGAAAAACAATCATTGAAAAAGTTGGTATGTTTAATAAAGGAGATGAAAATAAACACCTATATGACCCTAAAGAAGTTTTACCAATTTTAGAAAATCTAAATGCTCTATCAAGGAAAAGGAATTCTAGACGAAAAAATTAATCCCAAGCAAAAACATCTTTTGTAAATATGATTTTTAACTAAATTTCTTTCTCATAAAATTATAAAAAGCCCCTTTGGGGGCTTAGTATCTAAGAATTCAGAATGTTAGCTATATCTGATGCACTCGGATTATAGTAAGTATTGATTAATGTATTTATTGTCTTATGCCCTGTCAGTTTAGCTAACATTTCCACTGTCAATTTTCGCTGATTTGCAAATCGCGTGATAGCCTCATGTCGAGTGTCGTGAAAATGTATGACTCCATTTAAACCAACTCGGTGCAAGTTACGTTGCCAAATCAGGCGGAATGAATTTTCATTTTGAGGGATAATTTTTTCAGAATTTTTTGGCAGTAAAGCCAATAGAGCTTTAGCGTTATTTGTTAATGGCACATCTCTAGATGAGCCATTTTTAGTAATAGGTAGATGTATGTAATCATCATGGATATTGGATCTAGTTATATTAATTATTTCACCTTTACGCATTGCTGTTTCAATAGCAAATAAAAATGACCAAGCTACGAAATGTGATGGTTTAGTTGGAACAGTACCCTTTACATAATTGAGTCCTT
Organism: Acinetobacter sp. YH12129; assembly: GCF_013418685.1. NCBI lineage: Bacteria > Pseudomonadati > Pseudomonadota > Gammaproteobacteria > Moraxellales > Moraxellaceae > Acinetobacter > Acinetobacter sp. YH12129. The sequence goes on along the minus strand of NZ_VPBP01000015.1, from coordinate 29,951 downwards.
CGAGAATAACGTGTATTTCCGCATCAGTAATTAACTTTGACCGAGGTTTCGGCTTTTGAGGCTTTGTAACTCCTATAAAAGGATTATCTTTAATTAAAAAAAGTTCATTTTTAGCATATGTAAATACTGAACTATATAAGCACATCTGACGATGAACTGTCCCAGCTCCAACAGAATTTAATCGTTCATTACGCCATTTGGTGATATGTTGGGATGTAATACTATGGATCGACTCATAGGCTAAATTCCCCCAATATTTATCAAATGTTTTCAATTGTTGAAGAATAAATGTATACCCACGCATTTTAGAGCCAACGTCAGCATAGTATTTTTCAAATAACTTTTTAAAAGTGAGATCAATTTGAGGTTCTGGAAGGGATTCTTTTAATTTTAAATCGAGAAGTTTAGCGTTTGCCCAAGCAATACATTCTTGCTTAGTATCTCTTGTAGCAGTATAACGTTTGCCATTGTAGCGTACAGTCATACGCCATGAATTACCACGTTGAATCGGTTTTTGCATAATGACCTCAAAATATTGGTGTCGCAATGACACCAATATTTTGACCAAGTGAAATTCTTGGTGCCATTTTGGTGTCAAAACGGAAATATTAAGCGGTTTTTAATGCGAATTCTGAGAAATTTGTTTCTCAAGCTGACCAATTTTGCAGTAAAAACTCTGATGTAAGTTATTGAAATAAAATACATCTAGTTGATTTTTAATATAAAAATCTTGGTAGGTATAAGCAGACTCGAACTGCTGACCTCTACGATGTCAACGTAGCGCTCTAACCAACTGAGCTATACACCTGAAGTCCAAGCATCATATTCATTTTTATTTTTTATGACAAGCCCTTTTCTGAGTTTTTTAAACTTTGCGTACAAGTTTTAAGCAAAGTCTTAAAACATTGAATATCTTGAGAACTTAGCGGAGTACCTACGTAAATTTCCTGCTCAAATAACTTGATGGATTGTTCAAATGAACGCCTTTCCTGTTCAGGTATATTTTCAGCCAAACGTTGTAACCAATGCCTAAAACTTTCTGAAGCCACTTTTTGCTGGCTCAAGGGTAAATTCTTAGCAAACTTGGCAATTTCTCTTTCAAGAGGGCTTAGGCTTTTTCTTTTTTTCCACAAAATCCATATAAAATATAATGCTACAATGCCACCAATACTCAAAATAAGAAGTAACCCACCTGCATAAGCAGAATTTACCCCGAGCTTTTTAAACCATTGTTGCTGTGATTCAGCATTATAACCCACCACTTTGCTTTGCCATTGGTAACTCGCATAATCACTCCATACACGGACTTTTTTCAACATCGAAAATTGTTGATAGGCCCAAGTCGACTGCTGGCTCCCAAAAATTGTCCGATCTTGTTCCATATAATCCTGCATCCCCCCATCGATACGCTGCGGTGCGATCATGGCCGTCGGATCAATACGACGCCAATGTTGATTGATATAAACCTCTGTCCACGCATGTGCATCAAGTTGACGAACTTCCCAACTTTTTCCATCTGGTGCTAATTGACCACCTTGATATCCCACGACAATACGCGATGGAACACCAACATAGCGCATCAACATTGCAAAGCTCGAAGCAAAATGTTCGCAAAAGCCCTGTCTTGATCCGAATAAAAAATCATCTATCCGATTTTGCCCCAATACACCTGGGCTTAAGGTATATGCAAAGCGATTTTGTTTATACCATTGCAAAACTTCGGCAATATAACGCTCGGGATTTTGATGACTTCGCTGCCATAATGTTTGGGCCAATTGTTGTGATTGAACATCCAAGTGTTCAACATAACGAGTATTTAATTTTTCAAGCAAAGCCACATTTTTTATTTGTGGCGGCTCTGCACGTCCTAACCATTTCAGTTGAATCGGCTCCGTGCGTGCTGTTAATCGGTAGGGTGTAATTCGACCATCTTGACCTAATGCAAAACGTGCTTCATTGGGAACGGATTGCTCCAACGACATAATCCACATCACACTTGGGTCGGCAGCCAAATATTGATAATTCAATGTCCGCTTGGGTTTTAACTCGGCTGGATTCAGCTGTATAACGTTCTGGTTAAAAAAATGACTGGTCCATTTAGAACCATCATATTCATCTAATGCCATCGCCCGCCAATACAGCTCTGTACGTGGTGGCAAGGCTTGAATATCTCCAATTATACGAAAAGCCAAACTACTCGACTGTGATAACTCAGCAATATCGCCCGGAGACATGCTATCACTTATCCCTGTTGTGGCTTTATTTTCAGGAATAGGAATGTGCCATAGCGGTGGCAGGCGTGGAAAAAAGAGAAACAGTAAAATAAAAAATGGAACAGCTAAGCCAATAAATTTTCCCACATGCCCAATATCTTGTTTAATCGCCTGTATTTCACCGCTTGAGTCTTGGCTAAAACCAACGGTCTGTAAACGGTACAACCCAATAAAACAGCTCAACAACGCCAATAAAATAACCAATGCCATGGCAAAAGACTGGCTAAACAAAAAACTACTGGCAATCACAAACATCGCAAAGTTATATAAAATAATTACATCACGACGTGTTTTTGTTTCTAAAGATTTAGCAAATAAAAATGTACTGAGTACTGCAACCCCTGCATCAACACCAATAAAGGTTTTATGGCTTATATAAATGCTAAATAATGCTGTCAATGTCAGCACATAAGTTAAAATTTTAGAAAATGGTTTTTTACTGGCGCGGGTATTGAGTAATAAAATAAGCCAAATGACTAAAAATACTAATGATGTCGCCACAGGGATATAAAGCATTTGTGCAATGAGCACCAAGGCTAAAGTGAGTAATATTGAGCGGCGTATGGTATTTTCAATCATCTCTTAAGCCTGCGCCAATAACCGTTTTGCTTCGGAAAAATGCAGTGCTCCAGTGCCTGATGCTAACTCAGCATTAGGTAAATACAGTGCATATTGATCGTGATTTTGCTCAGCCTGCTCGACCAAACCCATCATAAGGCTAAGTTTTTCTTCATGACTTTGAGCTGGCATATGGTGATAATGAATCTCCAATTTCTTTAGATCTTCATATTGCTCAAAAACTTTGACATACAAGCCTTGTCCTCGTGCTGCTTGTTTCCATGACACCGCATGAAGTGAATCCCCCGTCTGAAAACTCCGTAATTCGCGAAATTCATCAAGATCAGGTTCAAAATTTTGCTGTTGTTGCTTATTTTCCACGGAATGCAAACTGGCTTGTGGCGCAACCCACGCGGGGTGTTGTGCATACAAATACGTCCAGGCCCGAACCAAACCAAAGGGATAAACACTATAAATTTGTATAGGTGGAATCTGAAAAACACCGCGTTGACTGGTTGTAAAATTTAATTGAAAGCCGTGCTGTTGCGTATTGAACAATAATTTATGTAGCTGATTTTCAGTTTTAATCCACAAATATCGCGCCTGTTCAACCTCTTGTTTAAAGTAAATATCGACCAAAAGTAATTCCCCAGCTTGCGGGATATCAACAACATTTATTTGAATCTGCAACGCATGAAGCTGTTTAAAAGTAATATAGAAACTAATACACAATACGGCGCTAATTAAAAAGCAAAATCCTAAAATCAAGTTATTGGCATAATTCACACCTGCAATAAAGGTGATGAAAATTAACACCAAATACAAGTAGCCTTGCTGATAGATAAAGATCAATACATCTTTTTGAGTCAGCTGCTTGTGCTGATCGATTTTAAATCGACGTTCAATCCATTGCTGCCACATTGAAGCCAAGGTTCAACTCCTTTATTGGATCGAAACTTGTTCTAAAAGCTTAAAGGCTTCAAGATCTGACAACCCAATTCGATGAGATACCACAGCTGTAAAAACGGCTTGTACATCGTCAGGATTCACATAATTTCGCTGCTCAATCAGCGCATAGGCTTGCGCAGCTTTCTTTAAGGCTAAAACACCACGAGTAGAAAGACCATGTCTCCCCTTACGTGTCTCAGCAGCAAGATCCAAAATGTAATCCATTAAACGATCACTCAGATGTATCTGCTCGACAAACCCTTGTAGTTGTAAAATTTCTGCTTCATTAAAGATATGTGCTAATGCCGCAATCAGATCATGGCGTGAAGTTTGTTGGAGCAATAATTTCTCTGCCTGACGCGATGGATAACCTAAAGACAAACGCATTAAAAACCGGTCCAACTGGGACTCAGGTAAGGCATAAGTACCACTTTGAAATAAAGGGTTTTGTGTCGCAATCACCCAAAATGGTTGAGGCAAAGCATATCGCACACCGTCGACCGTCACATAGCCCTCTTCCATCGCTTCCAATAAAGCACTTTGGGTCTTTGGACTACAACGGTTGATTTCATCTGCCAATAAAATTTGGGTAAAAATCGGCCCAGATTTAAACTCAAAATGATGTTCTTTTTGATTAAACATATTTACCCCAATCACATCGCTGGCCAGCATGTCATTGGTAAATTGAATCCGTTGAAACTTTAATCCCGCCAAATGTGACAAGGCGCTAGATAATGTCGTTTTTCCTAAACCAGGTAAGTCTTCAAATAGCACATGCCCGCCTGCCAATAGACAAGCTAAAGCCAATTTGGTTTGCTGATTTTTATCCAAAATAATTTGGTTAATTTGTTCGAGGAATGTATTTATTTTCGGGTAAAAAGGCGCAAGGCTCTGCTCACTTAAAAGCGTTGATGTATTATTTTGTTGGCTTTTCTCTGATCCCCAAAACACCTTTTATTCCCCAATAAAAAAGTTAAATGAATGACTAACATACAGGGTTTTATTTAAAAATACAGTGTTTATCTCCAAGTCATACCCAGTTCAATACTTTAAATACATACGCTTGATATTTATTGGGTATACAAAAGCGTTGTCATCGCTTCGACTGATCACAATTCAGCAATAAAAAAGCGTCCCGAAGAACGCTTTTTTTTATTGGATTTTTAGCACAAGTCAAAGCATTAGCAAGGACACTTCTTCATGTCACCACCAGCTGATGGATAACGTGCATCTACACAGTGACGATAAAATGTTTTTGCATCCATCGCTTCCAAATCAGGATGATGTTTTGCCATATGTTCCAAATAGTTTTGGTAATCTGGCACCCCCACCATCAAGCGGAAACTTTGCTGTAAACGTTGCCACAACGTCGCTATACGTGACCAATTTTTCGGGTTCAGAATTAAATCCTTCTGCGACATAATGGTCATTTTAATGATTTTATAAATCACCGTTTTTCCACTTTTTGCAAACTTCAGGTTCATTCATATTCCCCTATTAATGTGCTGAATTTGACGGATTAATTTCAGCTGGGTCACGGTAAATCGCTTCTGCTTCATTCACCGATGGATTTGGATTTGCCAAGGCACGACGCACCACACCAATCGCTGCAAATAACATCACAAATGCCACGATCATAAAGAATGCACAAAGACCAGCATTGATTTGATTCGACAATGCAACCGTATGCATTTCAGCCATGGTTTTTGCAGGTGCCAACAATTCATTTTTCGCAATTGCTGCGTTAAAACGATCTGCCTGAGCCAAGAAACCAATCTTTGGATTTTCGTGGAAAATCTTCTGCCAACCAGCGGTCATAGAAGTGATAAACAAGAATACTGTTGGGATAATCGTCACCCAAACATACTTTTGTTTTTTCATCTTGAATAAAATCACTGTACCCAAGATCAATGCCATCGCAGCAAGAATTTGGTTACCAATACCAAATAGCGGCCATAAGCTATTAATACCACCAAGTGGGTCAACCACACCTTGGTAAACGAAGAAGCCCCAACCTGCGACAGCCACCGCTGTACCCAACAGATTTCCGAAGAAATTATGAGAGTTTTTAACCGCAGGAACCACGATACCCACTGTATCTTGCACCATGAAACGACATGCGCGAGTACCTGCATCCACAGCTGTTAAAATGAAAAGTGCTTCAAATAAAATCGCGAAGTGATACCAGAACGCCATCATTGAACGGTTATTGAAAATTTCCGTAATAATGTGAGCCATACCAATCGCAAATGTTGGCGCACCACCTGTACGAGACAGAATCGAATTTTCACCCACTTCTTGTGCAAGTAAGGTCAATGCTTCAGGTGTTACCACGAAGCCTAATGTACGAACTGCTTCTGCAGCGGACTCAACCGTTGTACCAATCACAGCTGCTGGCGCATTAATCGCAAAATACACACCAGGCTCAAGAATCGTTGCACAGACCAAAGCCATAATCGCAACAAAAGACTCCATCAACATGCCGCCATAACCGATCATGCGAATATCTTTTTCATTATTCACAAGCTTCGGTGTCGTTCCTGAAGAAACGAGCGCATGGAAACCTGAAATCGCACCACAGGCAATGGTAATAAACAAGAATGGGAACATTGAGCCTGCAAATACAGGACCCGTACCATCAATAAAATGCGTTACCGCTGGCATTTTCATTTCAGGTAAAGCAAACATGATCCCGATTGCCAAACCTGCAATAACACCAATTTTCAAGAAAGTAGATAGGTAATCACGTGGTGCAAGCAGTAACCAAACGGGTAATACTGATGCCACGAAACCATAACCAATCAACCACCAAGTTAGTTCAGTACCTGAAAGTGTAAAGAATGGACCCCAGTATGGGTGCTGTGCAATGTCACCACCATAGATAATCCCTGCCATCATCAGTACAAAACCAATGATCGACACTTCTGCAATTTTACCCGGACGGATAAATCGCATGTAGATACCCATGAAAATCGCAATCGGTACAGTGGCCGCGATACTGAAAACACCCCACGGACTGTTGGTCAACGCTTTTACAACAACCAAAGCAAGTACCGCAAGAATGATGATCATCACGCCAAGTGCACCAAGCATCACGATGATTCCGGCAAAAGAACCTAGTTCTTGTTTTGCCATTTCACCGAGTGAACGACCATCACGACGCGTTGAGATGAACAAGACTAAAAAGTCTTGAACCGCACCGGCAAGAACAACACCCACCAAGAGCCAAATAGTTCCCGGCAAATAACCCATTTGCGCAGCAAGGATCGGTCCGACTAATGGGCCTGCACCTGCAATCGCAGCAAAGTGGTGACCAAATAGAACGCTTTTATTGGTCGGTACATAATCCAAGCCGTCAGCTAAGCGATGGGCAGGCGTTAAACGTCGCTCATTCAGTTCAAAGACTTTATTGGCAATAAATAAACTATAAAAACGATATGCAATGCTATACACACAGATTGCTGCAAGGATCAGCCAAACTGCATTGACATGCTCGCCTCGACTGAGTGCTAGTATGCCGAATGAAACGGCACCTAGAATGGCTACAAACAGCCAGATAATCTTTGAAGCCATTCCTGACTTCGGTTGAATGGTTTCCATCTCAATCCCTCATAAATGTTGAAATAAATCAGCTTGATTTTTCTTGTTCGAGGTACTGCTGTTTCTTCCCTTGAAACTCTACTCCTGTTATGGGCTTTTTCATCTAATACTTTGGAATAAAAATTTAAACCAATAGGTATAAAAAAAGGGATGAATCACTTCATCCCTTTCGATAATAGTCTATTTTTAAACCATTATGCACGTTCTAAATAGTCACCAGTACGAGTGTCTACACGAACGCTTTCTTCTTGCTGTACGAATAATGGAACACGTACAACTGCACCAGTTTCAAGCTTAGCCGGTTTACCGCCACCGCCTGAAGTATCACCACGTACACCTGGATCAGTTTCAACGATTTTTAATACAACGAAGTTGGGCGCGCTCACAGTTAAAGGAACACCGTTCCAAAGCATGATTGTGCAAAGTTCATTTGAGTCATCTTTCAACCATTTAGCCGCGTCACCCATAGCAACTTTATCAGCAGCGATTTGTTCGAAAGATTCTGGATCCATGAAGTTCCACATTTCACCGTCGTTATACAAGTAGTTCATTTCAACTTCTTGGATGTCAGCAGCTTCTAGTGAATCACCAGATTTGAAAGTTTTTTCTAAAACTTTACCAGTTTTAAGGTTACGTAATTTTACGCGGTTAAAAGCTTGGCCTTTACCTGGTTTTACGTATTCGTTTTCCATGATTGAACATGGGTTACCGTCAAGCATGACCTTAAGGCCTGACTTGAAATCATTCGTAGAATAATAGGCCATGACTGGCTCACTCCAAACTTACTAACTTTAATCTATAGATGCTATGGGCTGTAACATGTCATTTAGCAAGTACTGACTGTAACATTGGCTGCCACATGCACATTAATGTGATATTGCGTATTCTAAATGACCAATGCACCATGTCGCAACGAAAAAATCCCCATTAAAGGGGTCAAGCTGCTTAACTTACACTCAGACATTAAAGAACTTTGTTTATACAATGCCCACAAACAGGTAAAATTGCTGTTTACTGAAACTTAATAAATGTTTCGTAGGCTTCATCCGTTGTGAGCTTTATCGGAATTATTTCAGCTTACACTTAAAAGTTCGACGCATTAATTTCAGCAATATTCCCTACTCACCTTTCTGCATTTTTTAAACAATCGGCATGATAAACTATTTATTTCAAGAGCAAAACTGGCAAACCCAATTGAGTGATTTGATTACAAATCCTCAAGAATTACTCGATGTATTAGAACTTTCGCATGATCAGTTATTATCTGGTGCTCAGTTCGCAGCAGATGAGTTTCGCCTACGTGTGCCGCGCGCTTTTGTCGAAAAAATGCAAAAAGGTAATCCGCTTGATCCGCTTTTACTCCAAGTCCTACCGCATCATTTGGAACTTGAAGAACACGCCGGTTTTGTCACCGACCCTTTAGGTGAAGAGCAGGCTAACCAACAGCCAGGGGTATTACATAAGTACAAGTCTCGTTTTTTACTGACTTTAACCGGTGCCTGCGCGGTCCATTGCCGTTATTGTTTCCGCCGGCATTTTCCCTACCAAGAAAACCTGCCTAAAAATGACGATTGGGCAAACATTAAACAATATATTGAACAACAACCCGATATTAATGAAGTGATTTTAAGTGGTGGAGACCCGCTCACACTATCAAATCGTAAACTTCAAGTGTGGATTGAACGTTTATCGACTTTGCCACAAATTAAATTTTTGAGAATTCATTCACGAGTTCCTATCGTAATCCCCAACCGTGTCGATGAAGAGCTGGTTTCTAATTTAAAAAACAGTAGGCTACGCATTATTCTAGTGGTACACTCAAATCATCCATCAGAGCTAGATGACTTCACGTGCAGCCAGCTTCAACAGCTTGTCAAACAAGGAATCACCGTGCTGAACCAAGCAGTCTTATTAAAAGGGGTTAATGATTCTGCAGAAGTGTTGGTCGATTTAAGTTACCGCTTATTCGACGCAGGTGTAATGCCATATTATTTGCATGTTCTGGATAAAGTAAAAGGTGCTCATCATTTTGATACACCAGCTCAGGATATTGATTTAATTTATAAAAAAGTTTTAGAGAACCTACCTGGTTATTTGGTTCCTAAACTTGTACGGGAAATAGCGGGCGAAAAAAACAAGACACCGCTTTTTGGGGCTTCAACTTTTTGAGTTAAATAATAAAGATGACCACGCATACTTCAGATACGTTTTACAATCCGACTGAATTAAAGCTGGATAAATTAAGCTTTTGTCCGACCAATGCTAAAGGTCTGCAAGAGTGGTTAAACGGTATTTCAATTTTACAATTGGGTACCTCATCTAAAGCTTTATTCAATGCCTTACTTGAAATCTCCGAGCTGAAATGCCAAGAGATGTTACGTTTTGATTTGGTTCAAATTTTACATCCGACTATGGAAAGTGTGCTCACAAGCTTAGAAAAACACTTTACCAATCAAAGCCTCATTACCACGGATCGTAATGACCAAATCATTGAATTGGCGATGCTTTTACGCAGTCACTTTGCCAAAATCTATATTGATATTGCCAAACGATGTAATCAGCAGCTTAATCAACAAAAGTTTTCGATTTTTTCATTCGGCCATAAAAAAAGCTTACAAACCGCTCGAATTGCATCAATCTACTATGCGTTGCAACAACTGACACTGTTGTTGTATCAACAACATATGTTGTATGCCACACCGACTGCAGGTCAATGGATTGCGGCACATCAACTGATTGAATGTGCCATTGAACACAATTTCTATCAAAGTAATGTCAATCAGTTACTGGGTACTCAACATCAAATTGCAAATATTGCCCAAGCTTATGCACAATTGATCTTATTAGATATTTTCAATAATCATCAGATCCGCCCTGCTGAAATCCAAGGCTTGTATTTATGTAGCTTTGACTGGGTAAAATTGGTTCAAATCCTACCGAAAGAAACCACGCTTTCACGCTATATTGTAGACACGAAAAAAGATCATCCACCGATTTATAACTCTAAACAAGATCGGTCGTATCAAGCCAATGTGTACATTTCAACGCAAAACTTGCTCGATCATTTGACCGAAACGCAAACTAAGAATGCCAATTTCCTTTCTAAAAATGAAAAGCTATTCTTAACCCCTGCGCTGTATTTCCATATTCATAATATTTTGACCAACAACACTGAACGTCGTCATGAACGTTATGAATATTCTGCGCAAATCAATATTTGCTTTAGCTTAATGGTGGCGCATTTCTATCTCTCTAAAGGTAAAAACTTCCATGAAACTTTAGATTTAGAAGGCAACTATCAATTCCACAATGAAGCGTCTTTTGTCAATTCGCATGATTCAAATATGCCAACGGGCATGACCAATGCGAAAGCGCTAGATCGTGAAGCGAAACAAATTCATACCGCCGACGTTTTAGATATTAGTGTGAATGGTTATCGCATTAAATGGACTGGGCCTACCCCAGCCAATTTAAAAACCGGCGAATTTATTTTGATCCAAGAAAATGCTCAAAGCCAATGGCGTGGCGGTGTTGTTCGTTGGATCAAACAATCGACTGAAAAAAGTTTGGAATTGGGTCTCGAAGTACTGGCTCAAGATTTGTATCCATGTTCAGCCCATATTCGTACCGACCGCAATACAACAAATCATCAACCTGCTTTATTGGTTCAGACCACACAACTAGATCAGGTGTCTACGACCTTAATTTTACCTGGGGCAAATCTCTTCCGAGAGAAACAAACGGTCCACCTTCGCTTAGGCAAAGAAGACATCAAAGTCTACCTCACCAAAGCGCAGTTGGTGACGCAAAGCTTTATTCGCTTTGAATATGAATTATTGAATGAAGAGCAAGAAAATGTCGTTAAAGACTATATTGCGAAACAGAGCAATGAGATCAAAAATAACGACTTATGGGAAGCATTAAAGTGAGAAATCCATTACTATCCAAAAAACTAAAACGTACGGAAACTCGATTACTCATTATTGATGATAATCAAATACGTTTTAACCAGATACGTGATTTATTGACAGACAGCGAACATCAAGTTCATGCCATATTACTTGATGATTTACAAAATTTCGAAAAACAGCTGAATCTCAATTGGGACTTGATCATTTTTGGACGTGCTTATGATTTAAAATATGAACAAGCTTTAAGTTTAGTTCAACTATCGAGCCAACCGAATTTACCGATTATTTTACTTAAACCCGAAGACTATCAAGCAGAACAATATGCAAGTTTAGTCAAAAAAGGGATTTATGACATTGTCGATATTGCTGAACCTGAGAGTTTCTATTTTGGTTTAATCCGTGCTTTATCCTTTAGTCGCCTACAACAATCGCAGCAACATTTAATGGAAGAGCTCGAAACAGCTCAAATCCAAACCCAGTCTTTAGTTGAAGATAGTCGTAAAGCGGTTGCCGTGATTCAAGAAGGCATTCATATTCAAGCCAATGCTGAATATCTCACTTTGTTTGGTCTAAAAAATGAAGATGATGTAATTGGTCTGCCTTTACTCGATCTATTACAACCTACTGACCTCAACGACTTTAAACAACGCTTTAAAAAAATCAGCCAAGGGCAGCTCGATTTAGGACGTTTTGATCTTGATTCGCAAAATAGCGCTGTGGCTGGGCAAAACCCACTAAAACTCGAATTTATTGCTGCGGCTGAAGAAGATGCTTTACAGCTCGCAATTGAAATTGGCAGTCAAAGCAACAATGCTGTAAGCACCGCGCCAGTTGAAGCCAGCCCACAAAAACCAAAAGCTTTTCAACAACTCAACCGTACCATCGGCCAACAACCTGCCAATGTAAATGCATTAGTGCTATTTACGTTGGCTTCTTGCTCAGATGCGATTTTTCAAAAAGATTGGAATACTTATAAAAGCTATTTCACCAATATTAAAGACTTCTTGAAAGATCAAACACATGCTCCATTATTTAGTTTAGACAATGGTGCAATGGTTGCCTTATTCCAAGCGGATAATCAGCTCAAACTTGAGTCTAAATTAATTGGTCTTAACACCCTGAGCAAACCTCAATTACTCAGTGTAAATAATGAAACTTATCCATTAAATTTACGCATGGGATACAGTGTTTTAGACAGCGATATTCGTGATGAAGCACATTTTGAAACCTTTGTTGCAAAAGCCTTTAATACTGCGCTACCTACCAACCAACAAGCGCCTGAAATCGATTTAACGATTCCATTAGAAATTGATATTCCAAGTTTGGATTTTGGTACACCAGAAGCGCAAATTGCACCGATTGTCGTTAGTGATGAAGCTCCTGTTATTAAGGCCCTTCGTAACTGCTTAGAACGCGGTGAAATTCATCTGAAATATCAACAACTGTATGATAAAGAAGATTCTCATCTTTATACTTATGAAGTAACCAGCGGCTTTATTTTTGAAAATAAATGGAAAGATATCGCCCAACTGCGTGAGTTAGCTGAAGACTCGGAGCTTTCCATTAAATTGGATCGTTGGATCTTGGTTGAATCGTGTAAACAGCTACACAACTTCATCACTCAGTTCCCTGAAGCTAAATTAATCGTTAACCTGAACAAAGAAGTGCTATATAACGACCGCACCTTCCCTGAGTTTATTTCGAAACTAATTACGATTATTCGTAGTAAATTGAAAAATCCACTGATTTTACAATTTGCCGAAGAAGACATTCAGCTCAATATCGATGCCGCTCAAAAAGCATTTGTAGAACTTCGTAAAAATGGTGCCGAACTGGCTTTACGCAATTTTGGTCATTCGATGTTTAGTGAATCATTATTACGCCAAATGGATGTTCACTGCTTAACATTAGATTCAAGTTTGACCAAAATGCTTGCAAACGATAAGTCGTGCCAAGAGCTGCAAGAAAAAATTACCACTTATCATGAAATCAAAACTGTTGAAATCATGTTACGTGAATTAAATGACATGACACTGTTTGCCAATGCTTGGAATGTCGAAGCTCGCTTTATTCAAGGCGATTATTTCCAGAAGAAACTCGACCATCTCATCGATGTTCAGGACCAATAAGGTTCTGAACATTGCCGATTTAAGGTTTATCTTTTTTATCGGCACAAAAAAACGGGCATAAAGCCCGTTTTTCGTTTTGGATATTAACGTTTGATAGAACGTGACATACCAGCAAAACGTTGCTTGAATTTGTCGATACGACCGCCAGTGTCAACGCTTTTCTGTTTACCAGTGTAGAATGGGTGGCAAGCAGAACATACGTCTAGGTAAATAGTTTCTTTACCAAGAGCTGAACGAGTTTCAATTACGTTACCGCATGAACATGTAGCAACTAAAGTTTCATATTTTGGGTGAATATCGGCGCGCATCGTCGATTACTCCTAAGATTTAAGAAGGTTTAGCTGTCATCGCAATTGATCACTCTTGTATCGCTACAAGGAAGGCTTAAAAAAGCAGACCAACACCATAACAGACCATTCTTTTGGCCCACCGAGACGGATACCGTCAGAGCTAAGCACAACAAGTTGGGGCAAATTATAGCTGATTTTTTAATGTTAATAAATAGATATTCAAGGCTGAATCGCTCTACTCTTTAGGTTGAGCTTGCTCTAAATATTTCTGATATTGTAATTCGACTGTACGCTGAAATTGGGCTTGATCAAAATGGTTTAATCTTTCAATAAATGCAGGACAAAACGTCGTAGCATTTACTGACTGTAATGATCTGCTCATACCCTCTAAAATACTTTGAAGCTGCTGTTTAAATTGTGCATCGACTGACAGATCAACATCTTTTGCCTTTAATGGCTCTACACCCTTAAAACGGACAGCCTGAACCGCAGCAATTAATTTAAGCTTTGCAGTTTGATAAGCCTGATCTAATTCCGTATTCATCTGTGGTTGTCGATCACGACAAAAATCCAACATGGGCTGCAGGCTGATGAGCGGCATTTTTTCAATGACATCACGGTTACTATTTACGGATAAATCCTCTTGGGCATGAACGACTGTGTTCAAACCCAAGAATAAAATGAAGAAGCCTTGTTTAATTTTCATGATTTTTTTCTTTTCATCTATATTAAGGTATTTTAAATGGACGTACTCATCTCGCCCTTATTCTTGCCCACGGCTTTGTTTTGCCCAAAGGTTGGCAATCACACCACAGACCATCAACTGAATTTGGTGAAAGATCATAATCGGTAAAACTATCATCCCCATCGGCTGCCCAATAAATAAAATTTGTGCCATGGGCACGCCACTCGCCAAGGTTTTTTTAGAGCCACAAAAGAAAATCGTCTTTTGATCAGCTCGGCTGAAGCCCAACCAACGTGGCACATATAACGCCAATAACATAATAATCGTTAACAGGACTGAGCACGCCACAATCAATAGGAATAAGGTCATACCACTCACTTGATGCCATAGCCCTGCCACCACTGCACTACTGAATGCACCATAAACCACCATCAAAATTGAGCCCTGATCAAATACCTTCACGATTTTTGGCATTTTCTTCATATAAGGAAACACCCAAGGACGGAGGAGCTGCCCTAAAATGAAGGGAATCAGCAATAACAGGGTAATTTGGATAATAGATGCCGTCGGATCGTAGTTATGTTGTGACTGACCGAGAATAAAATAGGCCACCATCACTGGGGTAATAAACATCCCAATAATATTTGAAAATGATGCACTACAGACTGCGCCAGCAACATTACCCTGTGCTACCGAAGTAAATGCAATGGAAGACTGTACTGTCGAAGGTAAAAAGCACATAAACAAAAAGCCCCAATACAACTCTTGCCCTAACATCGGCACGAGGATTGGTTTCGCCATTAAACCCAATAATGGAAATAATGCAAAGGTAAAAGCAAAAACTAAAGCATGTAACTTCCAATGCATAATGCCTTCAACCACAGCCTCACGAGACAACTTTGCACCATGGAGAAAAAATAAAATGGCAATTGCAGCCGTTGTAATATAGCCAAAGATTTCTGCAGCTTGCCCACTAACAGGCAAAAACGTCGCAAGTATGACCATTACAAAAAGTAGAATGGTAAAACGATCCAAAGCCAACATTTTCAGCATAACAACATCCTGTACAAATTTTCCTTTAAACGCATCGACAAAAAAATGCCCAATAAGCTAAATTTACCATTGAGTAAATTTCATCTTACTGGGCCATGTAAATAAAGCCAGCTTTTCTCCGATATATTCATTATTTTAAACGTTGATAGTGAGCTCAACTCAAAAATATTTATAATAAGAATATTCAGAATTACATATGACTTTAAATGAATAATTGCAGATTAATTATTTCGTGCATTTGAGTCTTGTTGGATCAATTCAATTTTATAGCCATCTGGATCTTCAACAAAGGCAATGACGGTCACACCACCTTTCATTGGCCCTGCTTCGCGTACCACGTTTCCGCCACGTGCTTTAATTTCTTCACAAGCCTTGTAGGCGTCATCTACAGCAATAGCGATA
Source organism: Acinetobacter sp. YH12129 (assembly GCF_013418685.1). Taxonomy (NCBI): domain Bacteria; kingdom Pseudomonadati; phylum Pseudomonadota; class Gammaproteobacteria; order Moraxellales; family Moraxellaceae; genus Acinetobacter; species Acinetobacter sp. YH12129. The sequence continues at coordinate 14,102 of NZ_VPBP01000015.1, read as the reverse complement.
TGGCCATAAGCATTACCCAATTCATAACTATCTGTATCCCAGTTATGCGTTAACTCGAGTACGGTATGATTTTCTTCATCACCATAGCCCACAAATGCCAAAGTAAAACGACCTTCTTCATAATCACGCTTACGAAGCAAAGTCATACCGAGTACTTCAGTATAGAACGCCAATGAACGTTCTAAATTGCCTACACGTAACATGGTATGCAGCATGCGCATAATCGAGTTTCCTAAATCTATCATTATGTTTGAATACTATAGGGATTTAACATGCAAAGTTCAATTTAAGTCTAGAGCACATATACCGCCTTATTTCAAATATCCTTGTCCAAAACCGTAGACCTGCTTAGGCTATTTAACAGCTTAGAATAAAAAAGCCCACTCAAACTGAATAGGCTTTTTTTAAGTTAAATTGAATTATGAATTGGATTTTTGTTCATGTTCTCTCAATAGTTTGGCGACCCAAACCACTAAAATTAAAATCGGAATACCAATTAAAGTCGTCATCAAGAAAAAGTTTGGATAACCGATATTGGTCACAATCGTACCTGAGTAACCGCCTAAAATTTTAGGGGTTAAAGTCATTAATGAACTAAAGATGGCATATTGAACCGCTGTGAAAGAAACACTGGTCAAGCTCGATAAAAATGCAATAAATGCCGCGCCTGCAAGACCTGACGCCAAGTTATCGACAATGATCGCGAAATATAGCCACAGCGAACTATAAGGCTTAATGACCTTACCTTTGATGTCCACATTTTGTTCAGCACTAGCCAAATTAATCGGTTGAATATCAACACCAAGCACACCCGCCATATTGGCCGCTGTATTCACTTGATATGCTAAATCGACACTCTTTTTCACTACATCATTTTCTAGGAGTTGAGCCGTTAAAGTTTTTTGCTTTGCTGTTTCGAGCACTTGCCCTGGAATTGCCGCACTAAAAACACCGGTTTTATCAAGCTTCGCGTCGAATGGTTTAGCATCCAGAATAATTTGAATTTTTTGATTTTCTTTTAACTCGCCAGCCAAGTATTGTCCACGTACCACGATACTATTTGCAGTCTCTTGAGCTGAAATCGTGTTATCTGAAGTCACTGGCAGCAACATCATTGCTGAGTTTGAAAAAGCATTATTCAGATACGGCAAACTCACCTGTACTGGATGCTGACTCTTCGACTGATAATCCGCACTGACCTTAATATTTTGATCTGCAGCCAAGACTGCTTTTGGAATTTGAACTGACCAAGCACCCGTGTCATCCGGTGTCGCTGTATATTGCTGCCCTGCTACATTGACAGTGACATCACTCAATGGCTGACCTGATTTGACCAGACCGATAAAAATCAAGTTTGTTGAACTTGCTAGAATCGCACCGACAAACATCAATTTCATAATGTTCATGCGCTGCGCTAGCAAACCGCCAAGAAAGCCACCAACCAAGCTAAATATCACACCATAGACTTTTACAGCTTCAGCAATCTGCTCTTTGGTGAAGTTTAAATCTTGATAAAACACATTGGAAATGACGCCAGCGATAATATCGGAAATACGGTAAAAACCAATGAGTAACAACAGCACTAAAGCCAGTTTTAAACCATAGCGCTTAAAGAAATCAGCAACTGGATTGACCCAAGTTTCAAATGCCATCTGCTTATTTACAGCACCTGATTTCACCAAAACTGAACCGATACCAAAAGCGATAACAGCTGAACCAATAAAGCGCACAGCCTCTAAACAGAACAATGCAAATGAGTCTGAAATTTGCCACTGCTCTTTCAAGCTTTCAACTGCCACACCTGAATAGATATAACTCAAGACAAAGGCAACCACCGCAGCAAAGAATACAGCAACTAAACGATAATAGTCGGTCCGTTTATAATGCTTTTGTACACGGTCAACCTGCGGCTCACGTATCGATAAAGTTGTGATAATACCGATAGCCATCACAGCAGCCATTGCAAGGTAAGTATATTTCCAAGCTTCATAAATATAGTTACCTTTGGCCGTGCCTAAATATGCAGCCAAAAATAACGCCCCTGCACCTGCCACGATCATGCCGATACGATAACCTGCATTATAGGTCGAAGCTAAAACGGTCTGCATTTCAGTTTCAGCCAACTCAATACGATAAGCATCAATCACAATGTCTTGCGTTGCGGCAGAAAAACCTAGTAATACGGCTCCAGCAGCCATTTGGTAAATATAGCTTTGTCCTAAAGCTGGGTCTGAAAATGCCATGATACAAATTGCACAGATAATGAGAACTTGAGCGATCAACAACCATGCACGGCGCCGTCCGAGTTGTTTGGTTAAAAATGGCACAGGTAACTCATCAATTAATGGCGCCCAAACAAACTTAAACGAATAGCCAAGCGCTGCCCAACTAAAAAAAGTCACTGCACTTTTATCAATTCCTGCTTCACCTAACCAAAGCGATAAACTGGAAAAGATCAGTAAAATTGGGATACCGGCCGAAAAGCCAAGAAAAAGCATAATCAGCGCACGTCGGTCTAAAAATGCAGTAAAAGCAGATTTCCATCCTGAAGCTTGTGTTGTCATGACTCAGTTATTTTTGTCAAAATCGAATGTTGCTATTCAAGCGCTTAATGACAACGGTTTCAACAACATTTATGAAATCATTGTTTTATTTTATCGATATTTCGCATGCTGTTGCTTGATCTTTGGCATTAAACCTGTATACCTTAATTACATATCTCTATTCTTTAGTTTTTTGGATTCAACAGTGACCCAGCGACTTGAACAAATTCACTCTTCTTTATCAACCACCATTAATGAAACCAACACAAAAAACTTAGCAGAAACAGTAACGACACTAAAGAGTGCTTTTGATCAACCCGAAATACAGAATACTTTAACTAAAACCCAGTTGCAGCCGCTTCAGCTGACGCATACGCCTGAGCTTAAAAAAATACCGACGTCTACCAAGCGGATCAAACCACTTAATGACTTTTTAGGACAAGATCGTGCCCGAGCTTCGGTCGAGGCTGGCATTGCATTACCCTATTCAGGCTATAACATTTTTGCTGTAGGTACCGCAGGCTTAGGTAAGCGCACCATGATTAAGCGCTTATTACAACAACACGCTAAAAATATGCCAACGCCTTCAGACTGGGTCTATGTCAATAATTTTAAATTTCCGCGCGAACCGATTGCGCTAAAACTTCCTTCTGGTCAAGCGACAAAGTTCCAAGCGTTATTACATCAAAGTTGGCAAACCATATTAAAACAGCTTGAACGTCGCTTCACCGCAGAAACCTATCACAATCGTATTGAAATGATTCGCCAACATGCTGGTGATGAACAACATCTTGCTTTAGTTGAATTAACCCGAGAAGGTGAAGAGCTCGATCTTAAACTGATTTCTCAGGATGATGACCATTGTTTCGTTCCCGTGCATTTGGTCGATAACAAATACCAAGAAATGTCCAAAGAAGACATCAATGCACTAAGCAGTAAACAACGAGCTGAAATTGCGTCAAACGTCCGTTATATGGATAAAAAACTTGAACGCCTTGGTCTACATCTTGGTGATCTTGAAGATGACGCACGCGATAAAGTTCAGGTTTTAAACCGTGAAATTGCTAAACAAGTCGTCATGCCGCGTATTGATCTAATTCAAAATAAATTCAGCATGGTTGAAGGCTTGGAAGATTATCTGAAGCAATATGCAGATGACATCATTCAAAATGTTGAGTTTGTGCTTGAGCAAGAAGAAGATGACTTTACACCCGGCCAATTTAACCGCGTGCCATCTCGCTACCAAGCAAACATCATCGCCACACATAAACCAAATGCTGGTGCGCCAGTTATTTTTGAAGATTTCCCTACCCATTACAATTTGTTAGGTCATGTCGAACAACTGACTCAAAACGGCACCATCACCACAGACTTTACGTTAATCCGTCCCGGTGCATTACATAAGGCCAATGGTGGTTTCCTCATCTTGGAAGCGGAACAACTTTTAGAGCAGCCTTATGCATGGCAAGGTCTAAAACGTGCATTAAAGTCAGGACATTTAAAGCTGTCGTCACTTGAGCATATGCTTACGCTGACTGGCAGTATTTCGATTGAGCCAGAAGCTATTGATTTAAATATCAAAGTGATCCTGCTTGCTGAACCTGATATTTATTACGATATTTTAGAACTCGAACCAGAACTGGGCAGTGTCTTTAAAATTCGTGCCGATTTTACCGATACATTACAACGTAATGACATTAATGAGCAGGCATATATGCAGCTGATTGCTGACTATGTGCAAACAGACAAACTTCTGCCGTTTGACCGTACAGCACTTGCTGCACTGTTAACTGATTCAAGTCGTCAAGCTGAAGATCAAAGCTCTTTGTCATTACACGCCCTCACCTTAGGCGATTTGATTCGTGAAGCCCATCATCATGCAGCCCTCGCTGGCGACAAAATGGTGACAGAAACACATATCAATACCGCACTTGATCATCGTAAATACCGTCTAGGCTACTTACGTGAATTATATTGGCAAGATCTCAGTCGCGGTACACAGTTAATCGAAACCAAAGGTCATCGATTCGGGCAGATTAACGCCCTCTCTGTGATTCAATATGCTGATGTTGAATTTGGTTTACCGTCACGTTTAACGGCTTCGGTTTATCAAGGTGGCGGCGATATTTTAGATATCGAGCGTAGTGTAGAACTCGGTGGTTCTTTACATGCCAAAGGCGTCCTGCTGATGTCGAGTTTCTTAAAGGCACACTTTGGTCGTGAACAAATTTTACATTTTTCTGCTGCCCTTGCCTTCGAGCAAAGCTATGGCCAAGTAGATGGCGACAGCGCAACTGTTGCAGAGCTTTCAGCACTGATTTCCGCTATTAGCCAATTACCGATCGATCAATCTTGGGCAATCACTGGCTCCATGAACCAATTGGGTCAAGTTCAACCGATTGGGGGTGTAAATGCCAAGATTGAAGGCTTCTATGATGCATGTAAATTACAAGGGTTAACAGGCAAGCAAGGTGTGATTATTCCACGCCAAAATATGCAGCACTTGATGTTACGCAAAGATGTGATTGAAGCTGTGCAACAAGGTCAATTCCATATTCACGCCATAGATACCATTGACCAAGCTCTAGAAATTTTGATGGCGCGTCCAGTAGGCACTCTTGATAAAAAAGGTCGTTATAGCAAAGGCTCAATCTACGCTGCTGTCATGGAGCAACTTGAATACTGGCAAGCGATTGAAGACGGTGCTGAGTTTGAGGAAGAAGAGCCAAAGAAAAAGAAAAAAAAGAAGAAGTCAAAAAAGGACAAAGATAAAAAGGCAAAGAAGTCTGAAGCTCAAGACAGTACTGCTAAAAATGGGACTGCTGAAAACGAGCAACGTGTTGAAGAAAGTCCGACTGAAGACAATCCGTCATAAATGTTCGATTAGATAATTCATTTGTTGATTTTTCCACCATTCATTGCACTTTAAATGCCTTTGAAATGGTGGAAAAACGCATAACCCCAGACTTTTTAGATAATTAAGTCATAAAAAAAGCGCCTTAAAGGCGCTATTTTTTATCTGTATCCAATGATTAAAATCATCAAATACATATCCAATTAAGCTTCAGGAGCTGGGCTATATTGTTCAACTAAAGGTTGTAATTCACCTTTTTGGAACATATCAAGCATAATGTCACTACCACCGATCAATTCACCATTGATCCATAATTGTGGGAAAGTCGGCCAGTTTGCAATTTGTGGAAGAGTTGCGCGAATATCTTGATTTTCAAGAATATTTACATAAGCAAATGGACGACCAATTTGACTGAGCGCTTCTACTGCACGCGCAGAGAAACCACACTGTGGAAACTGTGGAGTGCCTTTCATGTAAAGTAGAACTGCGTGTTTAGCAATTTGGTCACGAATTAACGCTTCTGTATCGCGTGCTTGTTCAGTCATTGATATATCCTCAATAAATCTGCTTCGCATTATACCCAAAACTGAGTAAAACAATATGACTAAAGCAATATTTCACGTTTTATTTACATTTCAGCTTTTCAAGTGAGTCATATTTTGCTTATATAGACCTCTTGATGCTCATATATATATATGGCGTCTCCTCTATATTATTTCAATCACCTGACAAATTAGAGTTAGTCATGAATAACATTACCCTTGCCCCAGTACAAACTGATCAACCATCGCACTTGATGCCAGTATTTGGCCGCCAACCGATCAGCTTTGTCCGAGGTCAAGGTGCTCACCTGTATACCGCAGATGGCACAGAATACTTAGACGCACTGACAGGGATAGCTGTTTGTGGTTTAGGTCACTCACATCCTGCAATTACAGCTGCAATTGCTGAACAGGCAGCGACCCTCATTCATACCAGTAACTTATTTGAAGTGCCTTGGCAAACGGCTGCTGCGCAAAAATTAGCTGAAGTTGCGGGTATGGAAGAAGTTTTCTTCTCAAATAGTGGTGCAGAATCAAATGAAGGTGCAATCAAAATTGCACGTAAATTTGGTCATATGCAAGGTGTTGCAAGCCCTAAAATTATTGTTGCTGATCATTCATTCCATGGTCGTACCATGGCGACATTATCTGCAACAGGTAACAAAAAAGTTCAAGAAGGCTTTGGCCCACTGGTTGAAGGTTTTATTCGTGTACCTTTTGGTGATATCGAAGCAATTGAAGAAGCTGCAATTCACCACCCAGACATCGTAGCGATTTTGGTTGAGCCGATCCAAGGTGAAGGTGGTGTAAATACTGCACCTCAAGGTTTTAGCTACCTCGAAGAAATTCGTCAAATCTGTAATCAACACAACTGGTTAATGATGCTTGATGAAGTGCAAACAGGTAACGGCCGTACTGGTAAATACTTTGCATATCAACACACCAATATTATTCCTGACGTGCTAACTACAGCAAAAGGTCTAGGTAATGGCTTCCCTATCGGCGCAGTCATGACTCAAGGTCGTGGTGTTGGCGTTTTAACAGCGGGTAACCACGGTTCAACTTATAGCGGTACAGCATTAGGTTCACGTGTGGTTTATACCGTGATTGATACCATTCAAAAGGAAAACCTTATTGAAAATGCTGCAAATATGGGTGCGTATCTTGTTGAGCAATTCACAGAGCAACTTGCAGAGCAAAACGTGACTGTTCGTGGTTTTGGTTTAATGGTCGGTATTGAATTACCAAAAGCATGTGGCGAACTTGTGAATATTGCACGTGATGAGCATCACTTGATTATTAACGTAACAGCAGGCTCTGTGATTCGTTTATTACCTACGCTGAACATCAATAAAAAACAAGCGGATATCTTGATTGAACGCATTGTTAAAATGGTGAAAAACTTTCTAGCGTAATTTGTGCCGAAAGTAAAAAAAGCCGCTGATTGCGGCTTTTTTTATATCTTTTTAAACCTTTTTTGTTTTTATGAGGCTTCTTGGTATACACGTCCGCCTGGTAATTGACTGAAATACAATTTTAATGCATCTAGGCAACGATGAATTTTAGTAGGCTGTTGATCACGTTTAGACATCACCGCATATAGAGTAAATGATGGTAAACGCCATTCTGGTAAAACTTCAACAAGAGAACCGTTTAATAAGTCTTTTTGCGTATCTAGATATAATATTCTTGCAATGCCATGTCCTTGTTGACACATTGCTTTTGCAGCAAATACATTATTTGTTGTAAATCGGGAGTGCACATCCAATGCAACCTGCTCTTTAGTCACTGCATTTTCAAATGCAAAATGCTGAAAGTTTTTAACCAAATTTATTTGAACCATATCATGATTTTGTAAATCTTCTGGTCGTGTAATTAAACTGGTTTGGTTGATATAGCTTGGTGCTGCAACGAGAACTTGTTCAACATGTGCCAATGGCACCACATGAAACTGTTGATCATCAATTTTTGAACTCATTCGTAGCGCAATATCAATGCGGCCATCAATTAAGTCGATATATTGATTATCTGCTTCTAGATGAACGGATAAACCGCGATGTGCCGACATCCAATGTGACAATGCAGGAATCACATGATTCGCACAAATTTCTGGTGTCGATGCAATACGTAATTCACCGACTAAGTCGTCACGAAGTTCATTGATACGAATTTTGCCGCGCTCTGCGGCAGATAGCATCTCTTGGCAACTATGAAAAAAAGCTTGTCCAGCTTCTGTCAAACTTAACTTACGTGTTGAACGATGTAAAAGAATGACTTCCATATCCTGCTCTAGTGAGCGGATTTGCTGACTCACGGCACTCGTGGTAATACCTAACTCACGAGCAGCACCGCTAAACGAATTTTTTTCCACAACGCAAGCAAAGACACCCATTGCTCGAAGTTGATCTAACATAAATTTCCCTCATAAACTTATGAGAAGCTTCATCTTTCGATAAAAGCAACTCATTGTATTATACGGGGATATTTTGCTTTTGCATTATATATTTAATTATTTGGTAAAACTGAAGTTGGATTGATTGGTTTACCATCTAAACGCACCTGAAACTCAAGCATCGTACGGTTTGTACCCGATGAACCCATCTCACCAATTTGCTGCCCTGCTTTCACAGTATCGCCACTTTTGACATTCATTTTACTGTTATGTGCATATGCAGTGATATAGCCATTAATATGCTTCACCAAAATTAAATTGCCGTACTCTTTAAGACCATCGGCGGCATAGACCACTTGACCATCAGCTGCTGCAAAAATAGGATCACCTGTATTACCTGCGTAACGTGTTCCTTTCACATTCGATGCTAAGTTATAGCCTTGTAATACCGTAGGACGTGATACTGGACTCACCCAACGTAAACTTGAAGAACTGACCACTGGCGTTGGAACTGTAGTTCGCGTCACTGTCGATGGAGTGGTTGAAGCTTGAGTCACGGGCGCTGTTTGCGTTGGCATTGCAATCGTTTGGCGTTGAATTGGTGCCGCTTGAGTCATGGCTTGCGTAGACGTTGTACGACGTGAGCCGCCATTTTTAAGGCGAATGGATTGTCCAACATAGATGCGATAAGGCTGCGCAATATCGTTCATTTCTGCAATGCTGACATAGCTCAAACCATAGCGAGCGGCAATGCCACTTAAAGTATCTCCCGAACGAACTGTATAATAATCCGGAGCAGTCGCATAACGGGTCGCATTATTAATTTGTGGTTTTGACGCACAGCCAGTCATGACCAAAGTCGTAACAACCGCAGCAGATAAAACAAGGGTCTTAAATAATGCTGCAGGAGCGGCAATAACGCGATATTGTGACACCAGGGACATCATCTTCCTCACTAATAATTCAAATATAGTCATTATGAATGGGCTAAGATTAGCAAAAATCCACTCTAAAAAAGTTGCGGCATAACCATTTTCACAAAGTTATAACATTAATACTTAAGATTTAGATAACTCTGAGTGCAAGTTATTCAAAATCTCATAGTTTGTAGCATCCATTTGTATAGGCGTTACACTGACATAACCATTTGCAACTGCAAAGAAGTCTGATTCGATATGCGTTAAGCCTTTCTTAGGCTCTGCCACTGCCTCGCCTGCCAAGCCAATCCAATAGACTTGACGACCACGCGGGTCTACATGACTGGTAATCGGTTTGGACTGTAAACGTCTTCCTTGATAGGTCACTTTGGTGCCTTGAAGTTCAGCAACATCTGGAATATTAATATTAAAAATATGTCGTGCAGGTAGCGCGGGTAGTCCATTGGCAATAAAATCATGCACCCATTGCGCGGCGACTGCATAATCTTCTGGGTTATTATAACTACGCACATTTGGCCCAGCCAAAGAGACGGCTAGCGCAGGTTGTTTCATTAAACGGCCTTCAAATGCCGCACCCACTGTCCCTGAATACAGCACATCATCACCTAGATTTGCGCCACTATTGATTCCACTCACCACCAGATCAAATTCGAAGTCGAACAAGCCATTCATTGATAAATACACACAGTCCGCAGGTGTACCATTTACCGCCCACATATTCGGTGCAATTTCGACAGGTCGTAATGGTCGATCTAAAGTTAAAGCACTTGAAAAACCGCTGCGTTCGCTTTCAGGCGCCACGATCACCACACGACCGAGAGGACGCAATGCATGTGCTAAAGCTTGGATACCGGGAGCAAAAACGCCATCATCATTGGCAATTAAAATATTCACAACTAAATTTCCATTACTAAAAAATTAAAAATGACTCGCAAGAACATTTTATTGAAATATATGAATAATTATATATATTTACATTTCAACATCCAGCATAAATGTGTGTGTACAAAATGAATAAAACCGTAGCACTTCGTGGTTTATTGGGCTTTGCTCTAGCAGCTTGCATGACTCAAACTGTGGTCGCAGACAATGACTTCACTCAAGAAGAAGCCAATACCATCGTAAAAGAAGACATTGCATCTGCACAAGTCATGTTAGAAGTATGCCCTGCGATTATTGGTCAAAATGCAAAATTTGATGCCAACATTCAAGCACTCACTAAAACATATCTTGCTGATTATTCTGATAAATCAATGACATTAGAAAAACTACAGTCTGACAGCGAATATAAATCAGTTCTTGAAGAAGCGCGTCAAGCTGCTAAAGAAACTGATAAAGCTGAGCAAAAATCAGTTTGTGATGACGTTTTAAGTTATGAAGGTTAATTGATCATTCAGCTTTGGACGTCCTCTAAATAGGTTAGTCCTTATTGCATCAAACCTGCCAAAAAAAGGATGAAGCCTTATAGCCTCATCCTTTTTTCTTTCACAATGTATTGATTTTTAAACAGCTTCAATACAATTTTCTACTGATCTCTACCAGAAATACGATTAAGCTAAGCAAATAAATTTTAGCTATTTGATATCTTTTAGGTTATTTAACAGGTTATTTAAATGAAAAACTCCTTTGTAAAATCTCTTTGTACCCTTAGCCTTTCTGCTTTTGCTTTCACTACCATGTCTGCACATGCCGCAGATGAAAAAATTGAAGTTACCCCTACACCTCAAGTGACCAGTCAAGAACTTGCAGCTATCTATGTACTATCTGAAGTCTGCCCAAAATTGGTGAATGACAAAGATCAACCAAAGTTTGAAGCGGGTTATGCAAAATTAGCTAAAGAATATATGCCGAATGAAAAGAACCCAGTAAATGCTTTACAGCAACTCAGCAAACAGAAAAGTTTTAAAGACGCTTTAAAAGAAGCCCAGTCTGATGCGAAGAAAGCTGGCGATAAGAAAAATGGTGCGATTTGCAAAGAATTGACTGCTTACAGCAAATAATACCAATTGGTTACAATACTCTTAAAATAAGCGCTTGCACCCCATAGCAGTCCGCCTAGCTTTGTCCTAAAATGCTAGGCTCTTTGTGCTTATACCTAAGTTATTGGAACCACCCAGAATGACCCGAAAAACCGCCCTTGCCGCATTACTACTTGCACCTAGTTTTTCATTCGCGGCAACTGTCCTTTCTGCACCACCTGAATTAAATAATAAATCTTATGTGCTGATGGACTATGAGACAGGGCAAATCCTTGCTTCTAAAAATGAAAACGAAAAATTAGCTCCTGCTTCAATGACAAAAATGATGACCAGTTACATCATTGAGCAAAAGTTATTAAGCGGTGAACTAACTGAAAATGAAAAAGTACGTATGAATGAGTCGGCTTGGTGTCGCGGCAGCAGCACTGAGTCATGTATGTACGTTCCGCTCAACGGTACTGCAACTGCATTAGAAATGTTACGTGGCATTATCATTCAGTCGGGTAACGATGCTTCTAAAGCTATGGCAGAACATATTGCTGGCAATGAAGGCACCTTTGCCCACATGATGAATCAAGAAGCGAAACGTATTGGCATGGTGAATACTCAATTCATCAATGCGACAGGTATGCCAGCTGAAGGTCATTTCTCGACTGCCAAAGATATGGCGACTCTAGCGCAACATATCATTCATGACAGTTCAAAATACTATCCGATCTACTCTGAAAAAGAATTTACGTTCAATGGCATTAAGCAAGGCAACCGTAATGCCCTGCTTTATACTGACCCAAGTGTAGATGGTTTAAAAACTGGCCATACTGAAGAAGCGGGCTACTGCTTAACGACTTCAGCTAAACGTGGTCCTTTACGTTTAATTTCAGTGATCTTTGGTGCGCCAAGCATGAACGAACGTGCATCTCAAACACGTGAAATTTTAGCTTGGGGTTATGCAAACTTTGAAACTGTAAAAGTTCAACCTGCTAAACAAGTGCTTGCAAAAGCAAAAGTTTGGTACGGTAAAGACAATCAAGTTCAAGTAGGTCTAGCTGAAAACTTTAACGTGACGATGCCTAAAGGCGAAGCGAACGCCATTAAAACTCAATTGGTTGTTCAACCAAAATTAACTGCTCCTTTAAAACAAGGTCAAGTGGTTGGTAAATACGTTGCAACGCTTAATGGCAAAGTCATTGCTGAAAAACCACTTGTCGCTCTACAAAATGTCGAAGAAGCTGGTTTCTTTGCAAAAATGATTGATCACATCAAACAATTCTTTAGCAACTTATTCTAAGTTTGATGAAAACTCGATATTAAGACTAAAGTGAAAGCATCTAGATTTCGGTCTAGGTGCTTTTTTATTTTATACTGCCTAAAAACCTGTAGATGACTTTCCTATGAGCCAAAACATTCGCCCTTATTTAGACACTGTTCCACGTATTGCTGACTCTTGCTATATCGATGAAATGTCAGTGGTGATTGGCGATGTTGTATTGGCTGAAAATGTCTCTGTTTGGCCATTTGCTGTGATTCGTGGTGATGTAAACCATATTCGTATTGGTAAAAACTCTAATGTGCAAGATCACTCAATGTTGCATGTGAGTCATAAAAAAGCCGATAAACCTGAGGGTTCTCCACTGATTATTGGTGAAGATGTGACGATTGGTCATCACGTGAAATTACACGGTTGTACCATTGGTAATCGTGTTTTAGTCGGTATAGGTACGATTATTTTAGATGATGTACTTGTTGAAGATGATGTGATGATTGGTGCTGGTTCACTTGTTCCACCAAATAAGGTTTTGGAAAGTGGTTATTTATATGTGGGCAGTCCAGTCAAAAAAGTCCGCCCACTAACCGATAAAGAAAAAGCATTTTTACCGTATTCAGCGCAGAATTATGTGAAGGTGTCGAATAATTATCTTGATCAAAATAAATAATATACGCATTCGTTTTTAGTTTTAACAGTTCCAGCTTATGTCTCAATGCTTCATTGACAGACAAATTCAAATACAGAGTAACTCTTTAATGTTGATTAAACCTTATACTTTATTAATTACTAGAATATTTTTTGCAGGCGTAATTTTAACCTCTAACACTGCTTTTGCGAATTCAACGCAGTGTAAAGATGATTATGAAAAAATCATTGCCAAAGAAATTAAAGATATCGGCACAGCCTTGAATAAGGGTAATTATGCATTAATCACCGAAAAAACAGATTCATCTATTATCAATTATGCAGGTGGTAAAGATAAATATAATGCCATATTAGAACTTGCTGCAAACTCCTTTAAACAAAATAAAATATATGTCTCTCAAGTTGACACTCATCCTCCAAAACAAAGTTATATCATTGGTAGAAATGAGTTTTGTGCCATACCCAAACAAGTCACGATTTCTATGAATGGCCGAAAAATGACAGGTGATCTTTCCTTCATGCTTGCAGTACGTCCAATTGAAAGTAAGGAGTGGAAATACATTGATGGTGCGGGTCTGCAAAAGAATCCTGATATGATTTACACACTATTCCCAGATTTTCCTCGAGATAGTAAAATTCCCTTCATTGAATAAAAATTAAATATTTAACATTAGATTTCTTTCATAAGTCATTTTTCACTCAGCTCCAAGTTATAAATTCCAGCAATTAGATTGAATCTCAATGCTAGTCTTTTGCCTCGATTGCGATATCGCTCAGCAAGAATTTTGAAGGTTTTCAAACTGCCAAATACATGCTCAATTCCAATTCTTCTTTTATTGATTTCCTGATTATAGATTTTTAGTTCGGAATCCAGTTTACAGCGCTTCTTTGCTTTTAATGGCAACAAGCTATTTGGATACACTGTATAAATTCCCTGATAAC